>URFB01000048.1 GCA_900547045.1 uncultured Mollicutes bacterium | reverse complement strand
GATGAATTTACATATTCGGTTTTTTCGGATGTTGAATATAAAAAACATGTTGTGTTTGCTGATTTACTCAAGGCATATAAGGATGAAGCTTTTAAACTATTAAATGCTCTTGATGCTTATGTAACCTCAGCTAAGACACCGTATCTTCTTGATGATGCAATTAATATTTATGAAACATTTCTTAATGGTGATGATATAAGAGGTCACCTAGCTTTGTTTAAACGAAAATATAAAGAAGGAAATATTAATAGTAGAATTTCAAGAAGAATTAAGCTTGTAGGTAGATTATTTACTGATTTTGAAAAAAATCCTGACGGAGTTAAAAGATATGTAACTGCTTATCATTTATATAAGCTTGTAAGTATGATTGCAGCTGATGAGGATTTAAACAGTAGGATTAAGCCTCTAAGGCTTCCTAATACCTTATCTAAAATATTTCAATTTTTTGATAATACTCCTTCATTGATTCATCATTTTGAATGTATTTATGATGCTAATCACCCAATGTTTTATTCAAGTATTGAGCAAATCATAAAAGCGGCAAAAAAACTCAAAAATAAAACAGTATCTGATTACTTTGAGCAAATAAAGGAGGCTGCTTATAAGCATGATAATGAATATGTTTATGCTTATGCAGCGGTTTTAAGAGAGTATAAGGGTAAAAAGAAAAAATGAAAACGTTTTAATTTTTAATAACATTTTCAATGCAAATTGAATTTGTTATTTTTTTGTGATAAAATTAGTTAGGATTCTAACTAATAGGAGGCTACTATGTCAAATCTGGGTGGATTAATTCATTGTATTGCACATAAAATGAAGCGAGAAATTGATCATGCAAATCAATCACTTGGTATTTCAACTATTCAAGGAAGAATAATTGGCTTTGTGAGATGTGAGTCAGAAAAGAGAGATGTTTTTCAAAAGGATATTGAAGAACGCTTTGAGCTTCGCGGCTCATCAGTTACTTCAACATTGCAAAATCTTGAAAAGCTCGGCTTTATTAAAAGGGAAGCAATCCCTACTGATCAACGCTTGAAAAGAATAGTGTTAACTGATAAGGCTTTAGAAATTCATAATCAAATTAAGAATAATATAGAGCATGTCGAGGAAGAATCGTTTGCAAATTTGACGGAAGAAGAAAAAAATACTTTGAGTGAACTGCTAGAAAGAATACTGACCAATATCGAAAAATATTAAAAAGGAGCGGATATATATGAAAAAAAAGAAGAAAAAAAGTATTTTGTCGTGTATAAACGGCTATAAATTTTCCACAATTATGTCTCCCATTACAGTTGCCCTAGAGGTTGTGATGGAAATATTAATTCCTCTTGTAATGTCAGATATAATTAATATTATTGATTTTAATAATAAGCATGAGGCGGGTGTTACCTTAAAGCTAACTTTACTTAAATTTTTAAGCGATGTTCCTAGCCAAAAGGCGGCTATTATTGCGGGTTTCATTTTAATTGGTTTTGCAATATTATCACTTAGCTTTGGAGTCCTATCAGGAATTTTTTCAGCTAAGGCATCATGTGGCTTTGCGAAAAATTTACGTAAGGAAATCTATTATTCAATTCAGGATTTCTCTTTTGCAAACATTGATAAGTTTTCAACATCAAGCTTAATAACTCGTACTACAACAGATGTAACTAATGTTCAAATGGCATTCCAAATGGTAATTCGTATTGCTGTACGTGCTCCATTTATGCTTATTTTTGCATTCATTATGTCAATTGTTATTAGTCCTAAAATTTCAATGATTTTCGTAGTTGTTGTGCCTGTACTTGCTTTAGCATTACTTTTTATTATGACAAAAGCTCATCCTAATTTTAAGAAAATGTTTGCTAAATATGATGACCTAAATACGGTTGTTCAAGAAAATGTTGCAGGTGCAAGAACAGTTAAAGCCTTTGTACGTGAGGATTTTGAAACAAAGAAGTTTAAACATTCATCAGAAGAAATTTATAAATATTCAGTTAAGGCTGAAGGCTGGTTAGCATTTAATAATCCATTTATGCAGGCTGCTGTTTATGTTTGCTTTATGTTTGTATCATTTATGGGTGCTAAGCTTTGTGCTCCGTATACATCTACATTCACAACTGGTGATTTAAATGCCTTATTTACATATATTATGCAAATTTTAATGAGTCTTATGATGCTTTCGATGATTATTGTAATGATTACAATGTCTAAAGCCTCTGTTGAGCGTATTAGTGCTGTAATCAATGAAGAACCAACAATTAAAAATTGTGAAAATCCGGTTTATACCGTTAATGATGGCTCAATTGTTTTTGATCATGTTGATTTTTCTTACGAAGATAGTGAGAATAAGCTTGTTTTAAGTGATATTAACTTAAATATTAAATCTGGTATGACCGTTGGTATTGTTGGTGGTACTGGTAGTGCTAAGTCAACGCTTGTTAATTTGATTCCTCGTCTTTATGATATTACTTCAGGTTCTTTAAAAGTTGGTGGCGTTGAGGTTAAGGATTATGATATAAAAACGCTACGTGATGAGGTATCAGTTGTTCTTCAAGAGAACGTCTTATTTACTGGTACCATTGCAAGTAATTTGAGATGGGGTAATGAATTTGCAACCGAAGAAGAAATTGAGCATGCAAGTAAGCTTGCTCAAGCTGATGAATTCGTATCACGTTTCCCTGATAAATATAATTCACATATTGAGCAGGGTGGTGCTAATGTTTCTGGAGGACAACGTCAACGTTTGTGTATTGCTCGTGCTTTGATGAAGCATCCTAAGATTTTGATTTTGGATGATTCAACAAGTGCTGTTGATACTAAGACTGATGCGTTAATTAGAAAAGCCTTCCGTGAGGAAATTCCTGATACAACTAAGATTATCATTGCCCAAAGAATTTCTTCAGTTGAGGATGCTGATATGATTATTGTTTTAGATGATGGCCATATTGCTGGCGTTGGTACACATGAAGAGCTTTTAAAAAATAATGAAATTTATAAAGAAGTATATACATCTCAAGTGAAAGGAGCTGGTACACATGAAGAATAAAAAAGGTGCACATTCACCTTTAAAGACCCTAAAGCGTCTTTTAGGCATAATTTTTAAAAAATATTGGCTTCAATTAATTGTTGTAATTATATGTATTTGCATAACATCATTTTCAACTGTTTATGGTACAAATTTCAATGCGACACTTATTGATACGATAATTCCCAAGCTTCAAGAAACTTATAAGACTACTCATAGCGTTGATACTAGCTACCTATGGCATCAAATTACGCCTGTAATCATTTTCTATGCGATTGGTGTTATTGCTTCATATATTAATGCTCGTACAGTTGTAAGCGTTGCTAATGGGGTATTAAAGAGCGTACGTGATGAGATGTTTGAACATATGCAAAGCTTACCTATTATGTATTTTGATCGTCATACTCATGGTGAGATAATGTCTCGTTATACAAATGATACAGATACTCTTCGTCAAATGATTAGTCAATCAATTCCTCAGCTTACAACTAGTATTATAATGATGATTATGCTTGCTGTATTTATGTTTAGAGCTAATTTTATTCTTGCACTCATTGTTTTATTTACTGTTTGCTTAATGGTTTTTGTTACACGATTCTTAGGTTCTCGTTCTGGTAAGGGCTTTGTTAAACAACAAATTGACATTGGCTCTTTAAATGGATATGTTGAAGAAATGCTTGAGGGTCAAAAGGTAGTTAAGGTCTTCAATCATGAAGAAGATGCTAATCATGATTTTGATGAGGTTAATGAAAGATTATGTGCAACAGCTACTAAGGCTAATATGTATGCTAATATTTTAATGCCAGTAATGAACAACTTAGGATACATTTCGTATTCAGTTACTTTAATGGTTGGCTCATATTTAGCATTAAATACCATTTTAGGTTTTACAGTAGGACTTTTAGTAGCATATCTAGGATATAATAAGATGTTTTGTAATCAGGTATCACAGGTTTCAAATCAGTTTAATTCTATTATTATGGCACTTGCTGGTGCTGAAAGAATCTTTGAACTTCTTGATGAAAAATCAGAAGAGGATCATGGTTATGTAACACTTGTTAATGCAAAAATTGAAAATGGAGAGCTTAAGGAAGCTAAGGAAAGAACGGGTCTTTGGGCTTGGAAGCATCCTCATCATGATGGTACAATTACATATACTGAGGTAAAGGGCGATGTAAGATTCTTTGATGTTGATTTTGGCTATTATCCTGATAAAATCGTTTTACATGATGTATCTCTATTTGCTAAGCCTGGTCAAAAGATTGCGTTTGTTGGTGCTACTGGTGCAGGTAAAACAACGATTACAAATCTAATTAATCGTTTCTATGATATTCAGGATGGTAAGATTAGATTTGATGGTATTAATATTAATAAAATCAAAAAGCCTGATTTAAGACGAGCTCTTGGAATGGTACTTCAAGATACTAATCTATTTACTGGTACAATTATGGAAAATATTCGTTATGGTAAGCTAGACGCGACAGATGAAGAGGTGTATGCAGCTGCTAAGCTTGCTAATGCTGATCAATTTATTAAGCATTTACCAGATGGCTATAATACAGTATTGACTGCTAATGGCTCTCAATTATCACAAGGTCAAAGGCAGTTATTGTCAATTGCTCGTGCTGCTATTTCAAATCCTCCTGTTCTAATTCTTGATGAGGCCACCTCTTCAATTGATACAAGAACAGAGGCTTTAGTTACTGATGGTATGGATAAATTAATGGATGGACGTACTGTTTTTGTAATTGCTCATCGTCTTTCAACTGTTAAGAATTCTAAGGCAATTATGGTGCTTGAACTTGGTCATATTATCGAGCGTGGCTCTCATGATGAGTTAATTGAGAAAAAAGGTCGTTATTATCAGCTATATACAGGCGCCTTTGAGCTTGAATAAAATTATGGGTTTATTTGCATTGCAAATAGACCTTTCTTTTTTATTTGTTATTGAAAAAATGATTTATAAAGTGTAAAATTGATATGAATTAATTAAGGTGTTTTATATGAAATATTTAGTGTGTAAAAAAGAAAATTTAAGTAAAATTGATAGAACTGGTAAAATAGTTGAAACATTGGCTGAGGCTCTTATGGCTTCTAAGGAGTATGATACCATTTTCTTATATGATGATACATATTATGGAAAATATGTAATTACAACTTCCCATTTGACAATTATTGGTGTTACAAAGGCTAAAATTACCTATGATGCGAGAAATGGAATGATTGTAAGGAAGGAAGATGGGGGCGATGGTGTAAAAACCTATGGTACAACGGGCTCAGCGTCTTTAACAGTAAAGCCAAGTGCTACATATCTTCATCTTGAAAATTTAATTATTGAAAATAGCTATCACCGTATTGCAGGAAATAAGGGAAATCAGAATGTTGCGTTTAAAACTGAAGCGCAATTTGGTTCATATTATAACGTAGACTTTATTTCAGAACAGGATACATTATATATTGATGCTAGTAATAATTTTTTTGAAAAATGCTATGTTGAGGGTGATGTTGATTTTATTTTTGGTAGTGGAGATGCCATTATTAATAATTCAACCATAAAAATGCTTCAAATTTTAGATTCTAATGCGTATTTATGTGCGCCTGACACATACGTATCTAATAAGTATGGCTTTATATTTGCTAACTGTCAGGTTATAAGTGTTGGTAATAATAAAAAGTATTTAGGAAGAGCATGGTATCCCGGTGGAGCAAAGGAAGATGTGTATCCACGTGTTTTATTTTATAATGTTTCATTTCCTGATGATGTTGATTTAAGAATTATTACAATGCATGAGGGAGATCCTTTGAATTTTGAATATTATCTTATTGATTGTATTCAAAAGAAACAAAAGATAAGTAACATTGAAAAAAATAAATTACAAGCTTATTTTGAGTATTTTGAAATAGAATATAATAATTTTTTGATTAATAGCCTATGTAATATCCTTTTTGATTTTGAAACGCTTTTACATCAAAGAGCGATTTATCTTGCAAGGATGAATTATGCAATAAAGGATGAGGTTCTTGAATTTCAAAAATTAAACTATAAGCTTTCATACTTAAAAATGAAGGACTCAATGCTAAGAAGCGTACCTTATAATCAAATAATTGAATCGTTAGATGATAAGGTTTATGAGGCTGTCTCATCGAAGCGTGAAGAGTATGAGGAGTCTAAAAGGATAATTGAAATGACGATTGAATATATTGAAACGGCTGAAGATGTAAATCAAGATGCACTTGATTATGCTATGAGAAAAATTATAAGATGTTATCATCCTTATGTTTTAGGAAATAATGATAATGCTGCATTTGAAAGATATAAGAAGATGTCAGAGGATTTTATTAATGAAGATCTAGAAGCGCTTGAAAATATTGAAATGACTAATTGCTCTAAATGCAGTGATAATACTTCAATTATTAAGCATATAGAAGAGACAAAAGAGAAAATTAAGGAAATAAAAGAGGATTTTCCTTTTGACTATGTGAAAAATGGCGAAATCGATATTGATAAGGTAAGGGATAATTATAATAAGAAATTAGAAGATATTAAAAATGATATTGCAAAGGTTGAATTAAGGTTGGAGGAAAGAGCCCCTATTAATGGACTTGAATCATAATATGAGTATAAATCTAAAAAAAGAAATGAAAAGATATTTTATGATGATACTAGCATGCGTTTTGTATGCATTTTCTTTGGATTGCTTCCTCGTACCTAATAGTATTGTTGCAGGGGGAATTTCTGGTCTTGCTACTTTGCTAAATTGCTATATTCCGATAAGTGTTGGTATCATTATTATTGCTTGTAATATTCCCATTTTAATTATTAGTTTTTTTGAAGAAGGCGTTAAATTTACCATTAACTGCCTCGTCACAACTTTGTGTTTAGGATTTGCCACTACTTTGTTTGAGCATGTACCAGCAATTGTTAAGGATGACGGACTTATGGGTGCGGTTTTTGGTGGCGTTATTCAAGGTATAGCGATTGGACTTTTTTGTAAATATCGTGTATCATCAGGTGGAACGGAGCTATTAGGAAGATTTTTACACAATTTAATGCCTTTTTTGTCAATTCCAATGTTTACTGCAATTTTAGATGGTGTAATTGTCATTTCAGGTGCTATTTGTATGAAAAGTATTTCTAATGTATTATATGCATTAATCGTTATTTTCTTATCAGCTAAGATGTCAGATATGATTATAATCGGTCTTAATAAATCAAAGCTTTGCTATATCGTAACCGATATGCCAGATGAAATTGGTAATTATTTAATTAGTCATTCTCCTCGTGGCGTTACTAAACTCGAGGGTGTCGGAATGTATTCAAAGGTTAATAAGGGTGTATTAATGACGGTTGTAAAGGCTGGTCAATTAAACGAGCTTAAGGAAATGGTATCTTCAATTGATAGTAAGGCCTTTGTAATAGTTTCTGATACATCTGAGGTTTTAGGTAATGGCTTTAAGGAGATTAAAAACGAGGATATGGTTGCCCACGAAAATCGTTTAAAATTTAAAAAGAAATAATATTGATAATTTCATCATTGAATTTTATAATATTCTTATGGAGGAAATGGTGTATGAAGAAGTTTTTTGAAGAATTTAAGAAGTTTATTTCACGTGGAAATGTAATGGATATGGCTGTTGGTACTATTATTGGTGCTGCTTTTACAGCAATTGTAACAGCTTTATCAAATGGTATTTTAAAGCCTATTATTAATATGGTGCTTTATTATTGTTTCGGCGGTGATAGTGATGCCCTTGATAAAATGTATACTGTTCTTGTAAAGGTATATAAGGTAGAGGATGGTAAGCAGGTCCTTGATCTTGCTAATTCTATTTTGATTGATTGGGGTGCCTTTATTAGTGCTATAATCAATTTCTTACTTGTTGCTTTTGTTTTATTCTTGATTATTAAAACATTTAATAACATTAAGGATGGAGCTGAAAAGAGTAAGAATATTGATTCTAGAATTGAATTTAAGAAGTCTAAAGGAATAAAGCTTACAAAGAAGGAACAAGCCTATCTTGTAAAAAAGCAAGCTGCATTAGAGGCAGCTGAGGCTGAAGCTAAAAAGAAGGAAGAGGAAGCTTCAAAGCCTGCTCCTAAAGATCCAGTAGTTGTGTTACTTGAAGAAATTAGAGATTCTTTAAATAAGAATGAGCAATAATAAAAAATAGTCTCAGCAATTGTTGAGACTATTTTTTTAAAAGGAGTTGTTTTTTGTGAAAGATATAAAACTAAGCGAATATCAAAATACAAGTATATATTTTCATTTATTTGATGTCGTAATTAAAAATAAAAACTTAAATAAGGATGAATTTTTAATATCTATTGGTATTAGTCCATCCTCATACAGAAGAGCACGTAAGAGTGAACAAGC
>URFB01000047.1 GCA_900547045.1 uncultured Mollicutes bacterium | reverse complement strand
CATTAGGATCTCCAACGACAACTATTTCAATGGCATCAAGTGGTTTTCTTGTTGCAGTATTGCTATCATATAATACAAAATACATTCCAGAAGCAATATAATCATCGGCTGATGTTGAGCTTGGATTTAATGTTCCTGACTGAATTCCTGCGCCATCCCATAAACATGTGCCATCCTCAGCATATAACGCTAGGAACTCACGCTTATTCTTGATATTACTTAATACATAATCAAGATTTTGACGTTCAGGAATATGTGATAATTTTATTGAGAATTCTTTTCTATCCGCTATACTTGTCATTCCACTTAAATCCTGATCAGTTTCACGATCAGAATTGCTTATTCCATATGTATATGTTAATGCATATGAATTAGCCTGATTAAAGTCTTGCTCATATCTTACAAACTTTGGCTTTGGATCAGCATTCTTTGCATCATCCAATAATTCAATAACTGATGGTTCTGGAGACACAATAACAAATGTAAATGCTGCTTTTTGAGCTACGTTTGGAGCCGTATTCTCAGTAATCCAATCTGGATTAGGTGCATGAGATTTTACTTCTGCTTCGTATAAAGTATAGTCACCAAATTCAAATGAATATAATCCACCCGGATTACTCTTTACAATAAAGTAAGCATAATCATCAGGATTTGTAGCATTTGTAGGTGTAGGATTTAAGTTATTTCCATAGTAAATTGTATAATTCGTAATAACTATCTCAAAATCATCTGTAGGATCATTTGGTGTAGCATTTATATCTTGCCAAACTCTAATGTATTCATTTGGCTTAGTAGAATCATTAGCTGCGTACACTACAGGTGATCTTGGAGAATCAGTTGAAGCTGTTAAGCTATTATTTTTTGGTGTTTCAAGCCAAATGTAATCGCTACTACCAGGATTATTAGGATCAAGAGCCTTTGGTTCTAGGTGAACCTTAATGGTTCTATCAGCCTTATCTCCATTCGTATTCCATGCATTATTAGTCTTATCCGTTAAAACGGCTGTTACGTCAAATGTAGGAGTTTGTAATGGATCTGGGAATACAAAGCTGAAATTTACACTTGGATTTGCATCAATAATATTAGTATCAGTATTATCACGAATTTGTAATATTTTCCAAGTTTTTTGATCAAGATGGAAAATGTATGTCTTGTCATCGGATGGATTAGAGTAATGATAAATTACTTCTAATACAATTTCATCATCCAAATATTTGAATGGTGTATTTGCAACCGTTGCAAGAGGGTTAAATTGATCAACCCTAAATTCAATTCCTTCAAACATAGAATTAGAATTTTCTGGTGGAGTATTACCCGGTGTCTTATCTCCACCTTGGTTGTTTGAACCAGGATTTCCTCCTGCTCCTCCTGGGAATCCATTACCTGGATCCGGTTTAGAAGGGAAGTAAATCGGATCTTTATTATCCGGATTAAAAGGCATTCCATCAATTATTTCATATTCTAATGTTGGGTTAATTAATTCATAATTTTTATAATATAAATTTGTTGAATCTACGTGAATTTTAGCTTCACATAAATGCTTTCCTTTATTAATTCCATCATATTGACTATTTACAGTCACATCTAGAGGAATTGATTCGTACCATGGATCATGTGCTGTTCCAGCACCAATATTGATAATACTGTATGCTTGAGCAAGCGGATGAACCACAGAACCTGTGTAGTACATCTTATATATATACTTACTAAGATCAGTTGTTGTGTCAACTATGTTAGCACCCCAATATACTGGAATCTTAGCAGGAATAATATTAAAATGTACATCCATTTCAACTGCTGAAAGTCCCTTTGCTGGATCTGCATCTAAGCACATAGTTAGAATGTACTTATCTGCATTAGTAGGTGGACCTGAAAGCGCTGTTCCACGAGAACCATCAGCATTTCTTAAATAATATTTGAAATATACTGTTCTTGTATCATTTGGAATTGAAGATTTAACCACAATTGTACTTTCATCATATTTGTTACCACTATAAACAACATCACTTGCTAAAACACCTAGGTCTATTACATCAAATGAAGCTTCAAGTGGCTCAACAATGATTTGAGCAGTTGTTAGGTAATCTTCATAATTACCATTTGGATCATGAACCTTTATATAGATTGTTGTTGTTCCTACAAGCTTACCTATAGGAGTTATTTGCCATGATGTGGATTTAAAGCTTTCCTCATTATATTCAATTAATGAATCATAGAAGTCAAGAGCATTTAAACCGGTTGGAACGAGAATTGAAGGATACTTATTCCATTTATGAGAAATATAATACAATGTCTTTCCATCATAAACACCATGAACATCGTTAAATGTAATATCAAATTGAATCTTTGCAATATTAACATCGAAATCAAAGATAATATCATAATTATCAAGTAAGATATCAACATCTTGGCTAGTATTTAAATCTGTTTTATAAATTCTAACTCCATTTTCCCAACAGAAATCTGAGCTTAAGGAATATCTACCGGCATCGCTCTTTATTGTTTGAACAACACCAACTAAATAATGACCAGCTACCAAACCTGATTCTGTAATTCCTGATACACCAGTAAGCGTAGAGCCACCATTTAACGAAGGAATGTTAGAAACATTAGTTTGCCATGGTACCATATCGTAAGGCTTAGACTCATTCTTAAGTGATATAACTAGCTTACGAGGAGTAATCTTAAAGTAAATTGGAATAACCTCTGAATCTTTAGTATCCTCATAGTTTTCATTATTAACAAGTCTAACCTCAAGATAATAACTACCAACATTTCTTACACTTATACGTTCAACCTGTTTATAAACGGTTGCACCTGAAGCGTAATCTAATTGATAATAACGATATTCAACATTTAATTTAACATTATTACCAAATATAGGAGTTACTGTAACATCTGGATCAACAATATCCTTATCATCGTAGACCTTATCACCAAGATCAATTTCAGAGTAATTAATTTCCGCATGAGCCTTAGTGATATTAACAGTAAAGCTATCGTAATCAGGTTGAGCTGGGTCCATACCTAATATAATTGGGGTACCATTATTGTAAACAGATGATGTAATTCTTACATAAATATGCTGAGGAATCTTTGTAACATTTGTAAATTCTGGAATTACAGTTGACCACGAGCTAGAGTCAGTTGAATATTCAATTAAAGCATTTGGATCCTTATTATTATTTAGTTTAAAGGTAAATGTATGCGCCTGTCCATCATAAACTCCATCATATGGGGCTACAGTATAAGGTAATGCTCCTTCTGATACCTTTACAGATAAATCAACATTAATAATGTAATTAGTATCAATATCTTCATCAGAGCCTGAATAAATTAGGATTGGCTTATTTACAAGAGTTGATGTTGTTGTTGACCATCCAAAGCTATTCTTAAAATCTTGAGAATCATAGCTTCCCTGTGCCTGATAAATACCAGCAGATAAAGACTTTAGAATAATATTACTTGCAAACTGAATACTTGTTTCTTCAAGACCCTTAATTGTCATATCTGTGCGGTTAATTACATAAGTACTTCCAGAAATTGATGTAGCATCAAGCTGACCTTTATAGGTAACGTTAACAACACGCTTAGTAATCCTGTAATCAACATATACCTTATCATTATTTGTTAGGTCAAAGACAAAGTTATTCTTTGCATCACCTAATAGCGCATATCCAACCTGATATAATCCTACATCCTTATATTTAGCTGAAACGCCATTTGCATGATAAATATCTTTTTGCGTGTAATACTGTACTGAGTAATTAGCGCCAAGTAAATTAGATATATCAAAGCTTGGCTTATTTTTACGAATAAGCTTAACACTAGGAGCTTGTCCTTGTGCATTATATGTTAAGTTTATGCTTGGAACATTTAATGAAATAACACAAGGTGTAATTTCAAATGCGGCCATAGCCTCTGTACCAGCATAATCACCATCTGATGGGTAAATAATCTTTACATAATAATTACCAGCGTCTGTAGGACGAGAGGCTAGCTTTGTAACCTTATCATCAGCGTACCACTCAATCTTAATTCCGCGAGCATTAGTATCCGTAATAACACCACTTAGCTTATCATCACCCTGAGTAGTGATTGTAGGCCAATCACAAGGCGCACCATCATATTCCTTACTCAAGTCGAAAATATTAATTGTACGTTGTTGCTTAACAATTTCAAACTCGAATTTTTCGGTCTTATCATTGTAATTAGGTACATTTAATAATCTTGCAAAGAAGGAATATTTACCAACATCAATATGACCTATTGTTGTAGGGTCAGTACTCCAACCATTTAAACCATCAAGTGAATATTCTATTTCACAATCCTCAGGTAGCTTAGATGGTTCAATTACAAAGACAGTAGGAGAAATCTTTGTACCAGAAAATACATATTGACCATTATCAGGAATTGTACTTCTAAATGTCATATCACCCTTTGTAATTTCCAAAGTGAAATTCAATCTATATTCATAATTCTTAGTAACGTCATTTTTCTTAGCATCAGTAATTATATATTTATATGCATCACTAATGTACATTCCACTACCTGTTTGAGTATATTTACCAACATTACCTGAGCTTGTAATAACAGTAGCTTTATCAAGAGTATGACCTGGATTTAAGCCTGTAGTAGTATAGCCTCCAGCCACTAAATCACATACCCAAATTCCACCATTATACTTAATTGTTACATCAGGGCCATTAATTTCATATGTCTTACGAGATATTTTAAAATACCTTTCAACTATTGTTTCACTATAGATTCCATAAGCTGGAATAATTACACGATAAATATAATCATCTGCATCAACAACACTTGTTATTGCATCTGATGCTTTTGACCATGTAACACCATTATCACCTGAAATAGCACGGAAATACTGAATAGTCCAGCTTGCTTTATCTGGTAAATCATTTATTGGATTTGCAGTATCCTTCCATCTAATGTTAGGAACGCCTGTAGTTTTACCATCATATACAACAGCATCATATTCCTTATCAATCTTCTCATCAGTAAGCATTCCATCACGGCTAATGGCATTAATAGTAAATTTAATTACACCTGTGTATGGTTCAAAATATTGAGCTTCAATACTGAAATATACATTATAGGTTCCTGGCTTTGATTGAGAATAATCTCCAGTACGATCAAGATTAGATGATGTATCACCAAACTTATAAGTTAAATTTCCTGAAGTTGGATATTGAACATTAATAGCTGCTGGATTTGTTAATGACATTAAGTAAATATCATTTCCCGTATAATCAGCTGAAACATTGTTAGTTTCAACCTTCATATAAGGATAATGTATATTTAAGCTATAAACAAGCTTTAGCATATAATCCTTTGATTTTTCGCTAGCACCACCATAATGTGCATCCCAAGTAATATTAAGTAGATTAGGTGTATTTAGGAAGTTTCTATTATCATCAAAGCTTGCTAAACCATCTGTGTATTCATACTTACCTCTTGAAAGAGAAACACCTGGTAAAGACATTATTGTGAAATTAAATGTATCATTAATATATAATCCTGTAATTGTAGGTTTACTTGATTTTATAACACTTGATGATGTTGAGGTTTCTGTTAAAGCCGATGTTGATGATGAATACTTAGACATAAAGCTTAAATTAGAAACTGGGCCTGTAATTGTAATATCATTTGCTACTTCAAGAACAATAGTTGCAGGTGAAATAGTAAATGTGAAGACATTACCTGTTACATCAATTGGACTGTAATTTTGTGGATAATCATTATTATTATCAGCATCATTTACAATCTTCATTTGATATGTTCCAACATGAACTGGAGCATCAGCTGAAAAATCTTTAGTAGATCCAACTTCCTTAAATAAGAATTGTAAATTGCTTCTTGTTCCGTTATATCCACCCATAACTTGGATACTAGAAGCGTTAACTGGGGCACCATCATAAACCTTATCAAGCTTATCGATTGTAATATAAGAATCACGTTGACGAATTCTAACCGTTGTTGATCCAGAATATGTATTTGTTACACCATCATCACCTGGAACAGTTATATAATAATATACCTTGTAATAACCAACATTTCTAAATGTAGGCATTGTGTGTAAATCATTAGGAACAGCACCTTCATCAAATATTTCAGGACGTCCATTGCCATCCTTAATTATTTCTCCTGATGTAGCATCATACCTGTATAATGTTTGATCGCCAGTATTTGGATCTTCATATATATAAGCAGTTGAATAATAAACAGTATAGCCGCGCTTATAGCTTGTAATTTTGATATTTGGTGAAATATCTCTATTTTGATATAAGACATCAACATCCGATTTATTAACCTTTAAATCCTTATTTTCCAAAGTAATTAGCATATTAAGATTAAATTCAAAGTTATCTGCAACAGAGAATGTTTGACCCTCAAATACGTTGATTAATCTTGCATCATTTGTACCAAGCTTTGTTGGATCAACACCAACATACTCAGTTACATTTGGCATTATCTGCTCATCTGTTACCACTGCAGTAACCTTAAAATCAGAAGCATTCTTATATGTACCAGATTGATCAGAAACAGTTTCAATATGAAGCTTAATTGAATATCCAGGTACCCAACCATCAAGATCATCACCCGTATAATCCTTATACCAATTACTCTTTAGCCAAGGTTCCTTAGTTTCTTCAGATATGAAGTATGGACGCTTTAAAATAGTGAACATAATAGGATTATTTAAAAGCTTATAATTTCCTGTACCGCTAAAGCCTGGACCAGTTAATTCTGCACGGAAATAATAATAACCAGCATTAATTACAGATTGAGGTCCAACCTCATTTCCTCTTACATCCAATACCTTATAATATAGATATTGATATGCACCTGAGACTAATTCAATTCTTGGTGAAGCTGAATGCATCTTTCCATCAAATGTTATAGTGTAATTATTATCCTCCCATTCACTTCCCCAATCAACAACTACTGTCTTTGGTGTGATTTGTAATTTAGCAAAACGATAGCCTGCTCCTGTATCAGGATCAAGATAATCGTTTGGTTGAGGAGAATCTGGATACTTCCACTCAAGATAATTTGTACCTTGATTAACGTGAACAAATACCCAATAATATCCAACATCAATTGGTGCACCCTTCATCTTTGTAGCACCTGAAATAGCAGGCTCAGTATAGGCACTATCAGTTGCGTAATAGAAAGCATCAATCAATCCATCAGATGGAGTCATAATATTAGGATATACCTCACCACTAGTATATTCCTTAACAGCATTTGTAACCTCAAATACATTTAATGTAGCACGTTTAATTGTAATTTGTAATGGATATACCTGAGCTCCATTATATTCCATTTGCTCAAATGCAGGACGATAATTTGAAGACATTTGCTGACCTAATGAATTTACAATATCAATATATCTAAACTCAAAGTCACCTTCAAATTGATATGGATCACCATTGTTTTCACCATCTGCATTACCACGAGCGTTTGGTGAGATTGTTTGTACTAAATAATTTCCAAGATTTGTATTACCACCAACAATACTATCTCCTAATACAAGACCATTTTGTGATAAGAAATTAGGACATGAAGGATCAGTATCATATATAAAATCACCAAGTGGTAATAGTAAATTATCCTCACCATACTTAAATGTATTGTAAATCTTCCATTTAATAATTGGATTATTAAGAGTTGACTTAAACCATAATGTACGATATTCAATTCTTACATTTTCAATTGCAAACACACCTTCAATATTTGCTGAATAGCTTTCAGGATATTGAGGATAATATGCAATTGCGTAATAATCACCAGCATTATGCATTACAGATTCTCGTTTATGATATAAGTCATATAAAGGATCATTTACTGGAGTATTATTTTGGAAGAAGTTTGTTAAATCTCGCATCGTATATCCAAGATTATCAACATATTCCTTTCTAATGTAGAATAGCTCTGGCATTTCAATTGGAAGAAGCTTCATTGGATTATTTAAAATATCATATGTTGTTTTTTGATCATTTCCATCATAAATACCTGAATATGGTTTTAGATTGATAGATAAAATAGCACGCTTAATTGTTAATTTAATCTTGCCCACGTATGGTTCGAAATCAGGCGATTCAATCTTGAAGCAAATATTATATGAACCAACATCACGTCTAGTTATCATAGTATTAGATGTCTTATTCTCTTCACCCTCAACCCAGTATGTAAATGTACCCACTGTATATCCTGGGCTTGTGATTGTAAAATCAATACCATGCTCATATCCATCAAATACAACCTGTTGCTCTTCATCATATTGAACTTCAAGGTTAGGACGTTTAATTACCATCTTAACATTTAATATTACATCATAGTATTTCTGAACGTCACTAGTTTTATGATCATTAATAGAAACACTTGCTGG
>URFB01000046.1 GCA_900547045.1 uncultured Mollicutes bacterium | reverse complement strand
ATTTCCTTTAAATCCTCAATTGAAAAGAAGGACATTAGCTATGTTTTAGAATCGTCCTATAAAAATGATGAGCATGTCTTAGGATATTTTAGGAACATCGATAGCTATGCGCGTGAGATTGAAAAGCTTACTAATATTGCCAATAAGGATTCCCTAACAGGTATATATGCTAAGCAGGTAATTAAAAATAAAATTAAGGATTTACTTGATTCTTCAAGCTTTAATGATAAGTATATGATAGGTATAATTGATATCGATTATTTCAAAAATATAAATGATACCTATGGTCATCTTTTTGGTGATGAAATTTTAATTGCATTTACTAAAAGCTTATCAAATGTAATTGGCAAAAGTGGAATGGTAGGTCGAATTGGTGGCGATGAATTTTTATTCATTTACCCTATTAAATCAACCGTTGAGGAGGACATTAAGCCCATTTGTCGTAAGATTAAGCATGCAATTAGACAGCTTACCTTCCAGGATAAGTCTCAATTTACCCTAACATCAACTATGGGACTTTCCTGCTATCCTAAGGATGGTCTTAGCTATGATGAGCTATTTGTAACAGCTGATAAGGCCTTGTATCGTGGAAAGCTTAAGGGCCGTGATTGCTATATCATTTATAATGAGGCTAATCATGGCTCACTTATGAAGGATAATGAGGTGAGGTTTACAGGACTTCCTGAAAGAAAGAATTCCGATTCAAGCCTTGTATCTGAGTGCCTTGATGGTCTTTTAAATACTGATGATTTAGAAGAAGAAATTAATAATGTTATTAAGAAAACGGTAAATCATTTTAAAATCGACCGGATTACAATTTCAGATCCTAACTTGAATATTTTATTCCAGTATAGCCGTGATAATCAGCTTCTTGACCATGGCTATGAGTTATTTAATGATGAGACATATCGTGCTTTATTTAAGGCTGATAATATGCTTCAAATTACTGATATTGTTCAGCTTAGAACGAATAATCCTCATATTACAGAGTACTATTCAAATAAGCATATCAAGTCACTTGTGCAGATTATTCTTTATAATAATGCTAATATTTCGGGCTATATTTCCTTTGATATGTATCTTGAAAGACGTGCTTGGATGCCTGAGGAGCTAATGTACTTTAATATTATTTCAAAGATTATTTCAGGATTTTTCTATAAATTTAGAATTGAAAGAAGGCTTAAGGATGTATCTGAGGTTGATACCCTAACAAGACTTCTTGTACCTGCACATTTTAAGGAGCTTGTCCTTCAAAGAATTAAAGACGATTTTAAAGGTTTCCTAATGGCTTTTGATATTGTCAAATTCCGTCTTTTAAATGAATATAAGGGCTATGATTTTGGTTCTTCAATTCTTAAGGAAATTGCCGAAAAAATTACAAGCGTTAGTCAATCCGATTTGCTTTGCCGTTTACACGATGATGTCTTTGTGATATATTCTAAATTTGTTGATGAAAATGCAATGCAAAAGAAATATGAGCTTGTAAAGCATATTGTTGATAGTATTGGTATTACGAATAAGATTTCTATTAGCATTGCTCAGGGTGCAGTTGTTTTCACATCTGAGGAGGAAATTGATTTCCAAGCCTTAATTGATAGGGCATTAGAGGCTAAGAAATTTTCAAAGGATAACGATATTCATAAGCTTGTAATTTATGATAACAAGCTTCATGAGCAAAGTATTATTAAGCAAAATATCGAGGCTAAGATGGGTAAAGCCCTAAAAAATAAGGAATTTGAGGTCTATCTACAGCCATGCTACGAGCTTAAGACAAATACTATATCCTCATTTGAGGCTCTAGTTAGATGGAATTCAAGCGATGGCATTCTTTCACCTGCTGATTTCATTCCTTTATTTGAGCAAAATGGCTTTATTATTAAAATGGATTTTTATGTTTATGAGGTTGTATGCCAAACCCTTGCAAGATGGAAGAGTGAGGGTCATCCTTTAAAACGTATTTCGGTAAATGTATCAAGACGTCATATCAATGATAAGGACTTTGTTAATAAACTTAATTCACTTCTTAAAAAGTATGATATTGATAAAAAATATTTTGGCATTGAAATTACAGAATCATTATTTATGGAAAATGAAAATGATGTTTTTGCGCTTGTTGATGTTTTAGCTAATGAGGGCTATCAAATCTATATGGATGATTTTGGTGTTGCCTATTCAACTCTTAATTTATTAAGTCGCGTTCATGTCGATGTAATTAAGCTAGATCGTGGCTTTATTAGAAATGACTTTAGAAGCCAGCGTGAAACTATTGTAATAAGAAATATAATTCAAATGGCTCGTGAGCTTGGAATTAATGTTTTATCTGAGGGTATTGAAACGAAGAAGCAAGCACTTGAGCTTCGTGATCTTAATTGTGATTATGCGCAGGGCTATTATTATCAAAAGCCTATGCCAATTAGTGAAATAGAAAAGCTATATTTTAAAAAATAGTTTGGAGATGTATTTATAATGAATATGGATTTTAAATCAAAGCTTCCTATTCCTATGGAGGTTAAGAAAATGTATCCTGTTACAGAAGAAATGAGGATACAAAAGGAAAAGAATGATGAGGAAATAAGGAAGGTTTTTACAGGCGAAAGTAATAAGCTCATTCTTATTATTGGACCTTGCTCAGCTGATCGTGAGGATGCAGTTCTAGATTATATGAAGCGTCTTAGAGTATTACAGGATGAGGTTAAGGATGAAATTTTAATTGTACCTCGTATTTATACAAATAAGCCAAGAACTACGGGAGCTGGCTATAAGGGAATGCTTCATCAGCCTGACCCTAATGGCAAGCCTGATATGCTTAAGGGTGTAGTGGCCATTCGTAAGCTTCATATGGATGTTTTAAAGGAAACCGGCTTTAGTGGAGCTGATGAAATGCTATATCCAGATAATCATAGATATTTATCTGATCTTTTATCATATGTAGCAGTAGGTGCAAGATCTGTTGAAAATCAGCAGCATCGTTTAACTGCTTCGGGAATTGATAGTCCTGTTGGTATGAAAAATCCAACCAGTGGTGATATTTCTGTAATGATTAACGCGATTAATGCTGGTCAACATGGTCATACCTTTATTTACCGTGGCTGGGAGGTTGAATCTAAAGGAAATCCTTTATGCCACGCTATCTTAAGAGGCTATGTTGATGATAGAGGTGTTTCTCATCCTAATTATCATTATGAGGATTTAGTAGCCCTAAATGAGGCTTATAAGAAATCTGAGCTTCAAAATCCTGCCGTTATTGTTGACTGTAACCACTCAAATTCCGGTAAGCAATTTTTAGAGCAAATTAGAATTGCTAAAGAGGTGCTTCATTCAACAAAATATAATCCTGAGCTAAAAAAGCTTGTTAAGGGTTTAATGATTGAATCATATCTTGTAGATGGAAATCAGCCTGTAGATGGTAAGGAATATGGAAAATCTATTACAGATCCTTGCCTAGGCTTTGAAAAGACAAGACAATTAGTGCTTGATCTTGCAAGAATGCATAAAGAAGCTTAAAAAAAGACTTGAAATATTAACAGTTATGTTGTATAATTATCAACGTAACTGACGTGGAGAAATACCCAAGCCCGGTTGAAGGGATCGGTCTTGAAAACCGACAGGGGATGAAAGTCCCGCGGGGGTTCGAATCCCTCTTTCTCCGCCATTTGAAAATTAAGGACTGAAGCTTCAGTCTTTTTTTGTTTTTTGGAAAAATAATGTAAAAAAAAGGAAATATGTTGTATAATCTTGACGTGGTGATTTTATGAATTTCATGGTTTGGATATTATTAATTTTATGTTTGATATACATATATTTTCAATTTAAGCGTTTTTCATTTATTAAAAATAAAAAGAAACCATATAATTATTTAGTACCTTTAGCTATGTGTCTTCCTTTTATTATAGTAGCCATCTTTTATTTATGGGGTGTAGCTATTTTTGTTGTGCATTTAATGCTTTTTTATATGATTGCTAATTTAATTGTATAAAAAATAAAGGTAAAATAATTCATGCAAATGTTTTAAATGGTATTGTTTTAGGCTTTACGACCGTCATAATGAGTATTGCCTTATTTGTATTAAGCCTTCATATCTTTGAAACTAAATATGATCTTAAAACTGATAAAACAGATGAATCATTAAGAATTGCTCAAATAACGGATGTTCATTTAGGCTGCACATTAGATGGTAAAAGCTTTTCAAAACGACTTTCTGATATTGAAAAAACTAATCCTGATCTTTTAGTTATTGTTGGTGATTTTGTTGATGATGAGACGAAAAAAAGTGATATGATAGAAGCCTGTAACGCTCTTGGCAACTTTAAAACAAAATATGGTGTTTTCTTTATTTTAGGAAATCATGATAAAGGCTATTATAATTCTAATTACAGAGGCTTTAGTCTTGATGATTTATATGATGAGCTTTTAAAAAATAATGTGATTATTTTACATGACGAGGTATATAATTTAACAGAAAATTATGTTCTTGTTGGCCGTTATGATAGATCTTTTAAAGGAAGGATGGAGGCCTTAGAGCTTACTAAGAATATCTCTAAGGATAAGTATATTATTATGCTTGACCATCAACCTAATGATTATGCAAATGAAAAAGATATGGCTGATTTAGTTTTATCTGGTCATACACATGGTGGTAATTTGTTTCCGATTAATTTTATTGTAATGGCTTCAAATGATCAAACTTATGGAATAAAAACAATTGATAGCACAACATTTATTGTTTCATCAGGTATTTCTCAGTGGGCTATACCTTATAACACTTGTATTTTTAATGAATATGTATTAATTGATATAAATAGGTAGTTTAAAAATTGTTAAAAAATGTTATAATTTAAGGAAGGAGGGATGAATATGAAGGATGATTCAATACTAGAACCATTAAAAATGTTTAATAGTAAATTCAAACAATTTCAACATGAAAATGGAGAAAAATATTTTGAAAAATTAGTTAAAGAATCTAAAATTGATGTGAATGCTAATCGGGAAACGATAAAAAAATATAAGAATGAGTTTGAACAAGGCCAATATTATGAAAAAAAAGAAGGCAGTGTTAGGGGTATAAAAATCTTATTAGTAATTGTTGGCATTGCTGCTTTAATTTCAGGCTTAGCTATGGCTTTTAGTGGCGTTAAGAGTTCAAGCGCCTTGTTTATTGTTTTAGGAATTGTTATTTTTGCACTTGGTATTTTTTCTTTTGTTGCAGTTTTTACAAAAATTAATAAAATAATTGAAGAACGTAAGCGAAAAAAAGAAGAGTACTATAAAAAAGCATCTGACTTAAAAGTAATTGCTTATAATCAGATGGCTCCTCTTAACAATCTTTATGATTACTATATGACATCAGAAATTATTGAACATACATCACCTTTAATTCAACTTGATGATATTTTTGATGCGGATAAGTATGAATATTTACATGAAAAGTTTAATTTAGGCGAGGTTACTGATCCTAATACTTCAGTTAATTATGTTGTTTCTGGTTCAATTGTTGGAAATCCGTTTGTAATTGTTAATACTTTTAATATGCAAATGGTTCAAAAAGTTTATACGGGCTCCATTGTCATTCACTGGACTACAATAGAACGTAGTAAAAATGGTACAAGAACAGTTCACCATTCGCAAACGTTAACGGCGAGTGTTACTAAGCCGGCACCTGACTATTATTATGATACGCGTTTAATTTATGGTTGTGATGCCGCTCCAAACCTATCATTTGGTCATGAACCAACAAATATTAATGGTATGAATGAACGTCAGCTTGAAAAGTATGTAAAGCGTGAGACTAAAAAGCTTGAGGAGAAGGAAGAAAAAGCTACTAAGAATGCTGAAAACTTTACAGTAATGGCTAACAATGAATTTGATGCATTATTTAATGGTGATGATAGAGATAATGAGGTTGAGTTTAGATTGTTATTTACCCCGCTTGCTCAAAAAAATATGCTTGATTTATTAAAAAGTAAGGTACCATATGGTGATGATTTTTATTTTTACAAGCATAAGAAATTAAATTATATTATTTCTAGCCATTCACAAAACTTTGATTATAATCCAGACATGTCTATTTTTCATCACTTTGATGTTGATGAAGCTAAGAAGAATTTCGTTGAATTTAATGATAAATATTATCAAAGCTTATACTTTGATTTAGCACCATTGCTAGCTATACCAAGCTATCAGCAGATTAAAACACAAGAGTATATTTATAATACTCCATATAGAGCTAATATAACAAGCTATGAACATGAATCATTAGCCAATCGTTTTGATAAGGATTTGCTTAAACATCCGGAAAGCTCTACAAACTTGATTATAAAGACTAAGTTTGACGCTAAAAACGGAAAGTCAGATCAAGTTACAATTGAAGCACATTCATTTAAAGCTGTAAAACAAACAACTGTTGTATCAAAACTTGGTGGCGATGGAAGAATGCATGCTGTTCCAGTAGTTTGGTATGATTATATTCCCGTTGTAAAAAATACATTAATGGAGGCTAAAAATACTAAGCTTAGAAAGAATGAATTTTTAAAAGAAAAAAATAATAATGATTTTTCACAATTTATGTCACAATATAGTAAAAATAATGCTATAATATACGAAAGAGGATTATTCTCTGTCTTACTTGATAAAGAGTTAGATGAGGATTCATCTTTAAAATTTAATTCGCTACTTGCGAGAAAAGGAGAAAAAGAATAATATGGCAAATCAATTAGATGAAATGACTGGTCCTGTTAATGAAGAGGGCAAGGATATTAATGTTATCCAAAAGCAAATTCCTGTTAAGGTAGGCGTTGGCTCAACAATCTTTGAAGTAATTTTATGGTGCTTATGTATTATTCCAGGTGTTGTTTTCTTAATTAAGAAAATTAACGCAGCTAAATATTTACGTCAGTTAGAACAAAAGATTCAGCATAATGCATCACAAATTGATAATTATCTTGAACAAAGAGTTGTTATTTTACAAAACTGTGCTAAACTTCTTGATAAGGCAATTGATCTTGATAAAACAACCTTTTCAGAAATTGCAAAATATCGTTCTGGTAATGTTGCTGATGATGCAGCAAGAAATGAACTTTCCGGTGCTCTTGATGGCGTTTCAAGAAAAATTAATATTGCATTTGAAAACTATCCAGACCTAAAGGCTCATCAAGAAATCGCTGATGCAATGCAACAAAATTCATATCTTCAACGTGAACTTACAGCTGCACGTGAGGTATATAATGACAGTGTTTACCAATGGAATAAGGCAATTCAAGAATGGCCTACTAAGATGATTGTAGCAGCAAAGCAAGGTTATACAACAAGAATTCCATTTACTGCATCTAAAGAAATTAAGGATAAAGCAAGAGACGTATTCTTTTAATAGGTAAGAGGCTAGCTTAGGCTAGCTCTCTTATTGTATGGAGGTTTTTATGTATAAATGCCCGTTTTGTCATTCGACAAATATTGAACAAGAAAAGGATTATAATGAAATTAAGGAAGAAATAAAAAAGGTAATGTCATCTGATGAAGATGAATTACCTCCGGAATTAAGAAAAATCCTTAGCGAAGCTATTATGTATGATTTATATAGCGATGAAAATTATCTTAAAAATCTTGAGCTTCATGGCTTAACTCTATTTTGTAGAGATTGTGGTAACATCTTTAAAGAGCATGACGAGGTTAGTGATGAAAATTATATTCCTCCTAAGGAAATAACAAAGGAAGAATTTGAAAATATTATCCTAGATGCTCTTCACAAGCAAAGAAGAACAATATTAGAGGTTGATACTGAAGAAAAGGAACGCCTTTTTTTAGAGCTTAGCTGTGGCAAAAGAAAAAAGTATTATGCCCAGATGGCTCAAAAAATTGTTGACGATTTAAATGATACATCTAAAATGCTTGATGAAATGGAATTAGAGGAATCTGAAAATAATAATTTACCTTCATAAAAGTTTATAGCATTTTTGTGCTATAAAATGCCGTGATAGCACAGCTGGTAGTGCAACGCACTCGTAACGCGTAGGTCGTAGGTTCGAATCCTATTCGCGGCACCATATAAGAAGTAATGGTTTGATACAGTAATAATTGCTGTTTCAAGCCTTTTTTTATATTCAAATTCGTAGTTCGAATTTGATAATAAGTGTAACAACGAGATTTAATTTAAGGTATAAATGCGTGAATGAACAGAAGTAGTTATTTAGCACAATAAACTTTTACTTGCATAAATATTTTTATTACTATACTCATCTATCAAATAACGTTAATATTTTGACAAATATACAATAATGAATTAAAATAACAACATAGTTTAACTAATTAATAAAAACTGATAGTAATTAAGATATGGGGTAATAGGAATTGATTAGCGCTAGCGAATTCATAAAAGGTTATACAAAAATAATCGTATGTGCTTATCTATTTAGACAACGAGAT
>URFB01000045.1 GCA_900547045.1 uncultured Mollicutes bacterium | reverse complement strand
CCATTAATTCAATTAAGAAAATAACTAAGGACTATCCTATTGTTGAAGGAATAGGCTTATCAGGTCAGATGCATGGCCTTGTTTTACTCGACAAAAATGATAGGATATTAAGAAATAGTATCATTTGGTGTGATAATAGAACTAGCAAGGAAAAAGAAGAAATAGAAAATAAAATTGGAAAAAGAAGAATTAAGGAAATAACGGGAAATGATGCGATGGCACCCTTTACTCTTGCTAAGCTATTGTGGGTAAAAAATAATGAACCAGAAATCTATAAGCAAATTAATAAGGTGATGCTTCCCAAGGATTATGTTAAATATATGCTAACCGGATCATTTAGCACCGAATTTAGTGATGCATCTGGTATGCAAATGCTTGATATTTACCATAAATGTTACTCACATGAAATTCTTGATGCCTTTGATATTAAAGAAGAAATTTTTCCTAAGCTAACAGAATCTTCTGATGTTTGTGGCTATATTAAGCCTGAATTATTAGAAGCTCTAGGCTTTAAAAATAAACCCTTTGTAGTCGGAGGAGCTGGAGATCAAGCCGCTGCGGCCCTAGGAAATGGCATTATTCAACCTCATGATATAAGCGTTGTGCTTGGCTCATCTGGAGTTGTCTTTAACCCGATATTAAAGGAAGATATTAAGCTTGATTTACCAGTTCAGGTCTTTATGCACGCTATCAAGAATACCTATCATATCATGGGTGTAACTAATGGCTGTGGACTTTCCTATAAATGGTTTAAGGAAAAATTATGTGATTATGAAATAGAAGCGGCCAAAAAATTAAATGAGCCTGCTTATGTGCTAATTAATAAGTTAGCAGCTAATGCGAAGGCTGGCTCTTCAGGTTTAATCTATTTACCATATTTAAACGGAGAAAGGACCCCTCATAATGATCCTTATGCCCAAGGGAGCCTGGTAGGAATTAGACAATATACAAGTAAAGCTGATATAGCCCGTTCAATTTTAGAAGGAGTATCCTATAGCATAAGAGATTGTTACTCCCTACTAAAAAAAGGTAGCTATAATGTATACATATCTGGAGGTGGAGCTAAAGGAGAGCTTTGGCGTCAAATTATCGCTGATAATCTAAAGTGTGATATTTATCGTATTAAGCAGCAGGAGGGTGGAGCTTTAGGTGTGGCTATTTTAGCCATGATTGCAGCTGGGCTTTATAAGGACGCAAATGAAGCAAAGAAAAAGATTATTGAAATTAAGGATATTACAAAAGCAAAAGAAGAAAATTATAATATATATGATAAGGGCTATAATGCATATAAAGCATTATATTTGAGCCTTAAGGATTATTTTAAAAATTACTAGGAGGAAAAGAAAATGAAGGAATATTTTAAAATAGGAAAAATTAAATATGAGGGACCTAAATCAACTAATCCCTTTGCATTTAAATATTATAATGCCGATGAAATGATTAACGGCAAGAAAATGAGTGAGCATTTAAAGTTCGCTATGAGCTGGTGGCATACTCTATGTGCTAAGGGTACTGACCAATTTGGTGGAGATACAATGTCAAGACCTTGGTCTGATCCTGATCCAGTAGTTGAAAGCTACAATAAGGCTGATGCTGCCTTTGAATTTATGCAAAAGCTAGGAATTGAATATTTCTGCTTCCACGATGTTGATATGGCTCCTGAAATGGATAGCATTGCAAGGACGCAAAAGACCTTAGATGAGGTATCAGATTATGTTTTAAAGCTAATGCAAAAAACGAAAATTAAGTGTCTTTGGGGAACTGCGAATTGCTTCAATCATAAAAGATATTTAGCAGGTGCTGCAACATCACCAGAGGCTGATAGCTTTTGTCATGCAGCATCTCAAATTAAAAAGGCTATGGATGTTACTAAAAAGCTTGGCGGAACTAATTATGTATTCTGGGGTGGCCGTGAGGGCTATGATACCCTTCTTAATACGGATTTAGGACTTGAGCTTCAAAATTATGCAACAATGCTGAGCCTTGCAAGAGATTATAAAAATAAAATTGGTTTTAATGCTCAATTATTAATTGAACCTAAACCAAAGGAGCCAACTAAGCATCAATATGATTTTGATGTCCAAACGGTATTATCATTCATAAGAAAAAATCATCTTGAAAATGATTTTAAGATGAATATTGAAGCTAATCATGCTACATTAGCAACTCATACCTTTAATCATGAGCTAAATGTCGCAAGAACAGAAGGCGTATTAGGCTCAATTGATGCTAATCAAGGCGATATGCTTCTTGGCTGGGATACTGATCAATTTCCAACTAATATTTATGATGCAACTCTTGCAATGTATGAGGTATTAAAGAATGGTGGGCTTCATAATGGAGGTCTAAACTTTGATGCAAAGGTTAGACGTCAAAGCTATACTGAGGATGATTTATTTTTAGCCTATATTGCTGGTATGGATACATTTGCTCACGGCTTAAGAATTGCAGCTAAGCTTCTTGAAGATAAGGTATTTGAAGACTTTATTGCCAAGCGCTATGAATCATATAATAGAGGTATTGGGGCTAAGATTAAAAATAAAGAGGTTACTCTTGAGGATTGTGCAAGCTATGCTTTAAATAATAAAGAGGAGAATATGCCTGTATCTGGTCGTCAGGAAATGCTTGAGGCAATTTTAAATCAATATATCTTTAATAATTAAATAAAAGGCTGTGGATTTTTCCACAACCTTTTTAGCTCTTAAAATAGATTTTATTAGCATTCTCATAAAATATTTTTAGCTTTTCCAAATCTGATAAATCACTTTCCATAAGATAATTAATAAAATCATCATAGCTTGATTTAGTCAGTGATGTTGGCATATCAGAACCCCACATTATCTTATCAATTCCTACGATTTTTATGGCCTCCTTAATATATAAAAGCGAATTTTTACAAGGATAATCCTCATGTAAATTAGTAGAAACAGATGCTACATCAAAATAGCAGTTTTTTAAGTTAAGCCTTGCTAAATCATGCTTAAGCATTTCAAGCTGTCCATCCTGATGAGAGCCTAAATGACAAACGACAAATGTTACATCATGATATTTTAAAATCATTTTTCTTAAATTTTCGATTTGGTAGCAGCCATTTCCCGGACGTCCAATATCAATAACACAAGTAAGATGATATTTACGGCACAGCTCGTAAATCCATTGCATCTTTTTGCCAGCTAGGGAAATAATATCATGATTAGCCATGAGGCCTGAGGTATTTGAAACCTCCATTTTAATAATTTTAAACTTTAAATCCTCGAAAAAATGCTTAGCGATGAGCTCTCTATTTTGACAAAAGGGGTCAATCGTACAAGCAGCTAGAAAGCGATCAGGATACTTTTTCATTGCCTCATAGGCATATAGATTTTGAAATCCTAAATAATTTCCTTGAAGGATAACGGCTTTTTTAACATTATGCTTATCCATTACATCTAGTAATTTTTCAGGGCTTACACCATAATCACCCATATATGGTGGAAAAAGCTGAAATTCCTTACCATCAGCGTAAATTGCCCTTCCTTCTCCAAGACCTCTTAGCTCACCACGAGATCCCCAGCCATTTATATGCTCACAAACGTGTACATGCGCATCTATAATTTCCATATTATCACCAAAATCATTATAAAATAATTATTTAATAATGACAATATAACAAGCAATTTTAAAATTAAATAATATTCTAAAAATAGGTGAATTTATGTATTGGATTATTTTAGGTCTTTCTTTTATTTTTTTAATGACCATGCTTGGAAGCCTTCTATCTTTATTTTTTAAGACAGATTGGCTTGATAATGAGCTTATTTTAGCCTTTGCATTGGGAGTAATGCTTTCAAGTGGAATCTTTTCTTTATTAATCGAAGCGATAAGATTATCAAATCAAATTTTAAATTATTTCCCCCTTATATTTGGTATTATAATTGGCGCAGGTATCATTATTTTAATTCCTATTCTAATTAAGAAGGAAAATGATGATAAAAAAAGATTATTTTTAGCAATAACCATTCATAATATACCCGAAGGCTTTAGTGTAGGCTTAAGCCTCTTTATAGCCTATATGAGCAATGATAGAGAAATCATGCTAAATGCGATAATGCTTTTTATCGCAATTGGTATTCAAAATATTCCTGAAGGCTTTGCGGTATCCTTGCCATATAAGATAGAAGAAGGAAATAAAAAGGGAATTTTAGTTGGCTTTATATCATCAGTAGTAGAGCCTATTGCCGGGCTTTTAGCTTTAATTTTTGTTTTTATCGGTAATATGATTGAAATATATGGGATGGCAATTGGTGCTGGGGCAATGATTATGACGGTTTTAATTGAAATGAAGGATAAGTTTAATTTAAAGGGCTTGATATCCTTTAGTGTTGGCTTTTTAATTATGACATTACTTGATTTACTGCTATAATTTGATATAATATTTTCAAAAAAGAAGGTGCACTAATGCTACAAGCTCTTATTATAATAGGACTATTCATCCTTGATTTATATATAATTTATTTAAGCCCTTATTTAGAAGAAAAAAGGCTTCTTGAAAAAGAAAGAAAATATAAGGAATCAATCATTGAAGAACAAGATGAAAAATCAGTAACTAAATTTTCAAACTATCCCAATAAAATATTAATTTCTGTGTCAGGCATTTTTGCAAATGTTAGCGTAGAATTTGTAGATATAAAGGATGAATGCTTTATTGATGAGCTTGTTTTAACCGATGTTAAGCAAATTATTAATTTTAATTTAAAGGCTAATAAAATAAGCTTTATTAATTCCCATTATAAGGAAGCAGATGGAGTTGTTTTTGATAATGAAAATACAGTATGCTTTATTTATAAAACGCAAACCATTAATAAGCTTAAGGATTTAGCAAGAAGCTACAATATTAAAAGGAGTGCTCTTAAATACTTTTCAAATGCATCATATATTCAGTTTAGTAATAAGGGAATGCTAAGAATATCTCATCCTTATAATGAAAAGGAAGGTAAAATAAAGCTTGTTTGTCCTAAAAAAATTGATGGGATTGAGGTCACAGGTCTGGAAATAAATTACCATAATCTTAATTATATTTTTATTAATGATAGTATTAATCAGGTTATATTTGAGGTAGAAGCTAATATTTCAAGAATTGATTTAGACAAATCAAAATATTTAAAGCTTAGAAATGGTAATCTTGTTTACCGAAAATATAATCTAATTATTTCGTGCTTTAATAATGTGAGAAAAATCGACAAAAAATCACCAAAGCATTACTATAAACCAGCTTTTACCATTAAGAAAAATATCACATTTTGTCGAAATAAAGAGGAATAAAAAAATAATTGAATAATTCCTCTTTTTTTTGTTGAAAAATGCCTCTTTTTTGATTTATACTTAAGTAAGAAATGAGGAAGTGGTTTGTAGTTATGGCTTATAGCTTTATAAATGATTTTATATGTGGAGCATTTATTTTATTAATATTAATTTTTCATTTTGTAAACAAGCTAAATGAAAACGCTTCTTTAAAATCAATTGTTATTATCTTAGGTTTGATTTTAGCCTTTGATTTCTTTCATGGAATAGCTGATCTAATTATATATATGAATGGAAGCGTTGGTCTTGCACTAGGTTTTAAATATTTTTCAATAGTGCTTTTTTCTGTAATCGCGAGTGGATTTACATGGTATTGCTTTAACGCTATTAAGGAAACAACTAAGCTTAAAAAGCTTCATTATTTAATTATTTTGTTACCTATTTTTTGGAATGCCATATGGCTTATTATAAATGCCTTCACAGGAATTTGCTTCGATATTCAGGGTAATATAATTATCTATCACGTTGCATACTGTATTTTATTTTTATGCTTTATCTATTCAATGGCTTATATGCCAATAATGTGCTTAATTTACCGAAGAGGGATTTATCCATCCTTATTTAATAGTTGCTTTTCTTTTTCACTTGCTGCCTCTGCTTTTGGAATATTTCAGTTAATTTTTACACTTTTAGTAGAAAAAAATATTTTCTTTACCACAATTTTTTTATCATTTTCAACCATTTATACCTATCTATACTCTCGAAGCGATTCTAGTAATATTGATCCAATGACTAATCTTTATATGAGAAGTAGATGTATGGAGGATTTAAATACTAGTGATGGAGCAACTATTTATATGCTAGAGATAATGAGATTTCATCATTTTAGCTCCTTTACAGGAGATCAAATTCTCCTTGAAATTGTTAATTTTTTAAAAACAATTTTTAACAAATATACAATGTATCGCGTTTCTTCAAATCAAATAATAGTCATTGTTAGTAAAAATGATGATATATCAAGAATTTCTCAAATTAATCAGGAATTCAGTAGGCCTATTAATATTGAGGGTGATGATTATTCAATTGATATTAAGACCTCAGTAATAATTAAAAAGAAGAATGAAACCGCTGAGCATACAGTTTATCTTCTTGAAAAAATGATTAATCAAATCAAGGATACTAATGAAATCATTATTGTTTACTCTCCTGAAATGAAAAAGAAGCTTGAGATTGAAGAAGCGGACACCAATCGTATTATTAAGGCAATTAATAAAGGCTCTGTTGTGCCATATTATCAAGGAATTTATTCTATTACAGATGAAAAAATAACCTGGTGTGAAGCACTTGCAAGGCTAAATATTAATGGGGAAATGATTCCCCCTTCCAAATTTATTCCTATTTTGGAGAATCATAAATGTGTAAATAAGCTTGATCGTAACATGCTATGTCAGGTTTTGAAGGAATTAAAATTAATGAAGGATTCTGGACAAAGAGTTGATGTAAAAGGAATATCTATTAATTTTACAGCTGAGGATATTTTAAATCAAAGCTTTATTGATGAGATAAAGCAACTGGTTACGAATGATGAAATTGATCCTAATATGATATCATTTGAAATTTGTGAAAGCGTCATTATTTCTAATTTCCAAAAGGCTAAGGGAATTATGGAGGAATTAAATAGCTATGGAATAAGATTTTTCCTAGATGATTTTGGTACAGGCTTTAGCAATTTGAAGGCCGTATTAAGCCTACCATTTTATCTTATTAAAATTGATAAATCATTGCTTGACGCCGCCAAGGAAAACACAAGAAATCAACAAATTCTTGATGGAGTTGTAAAGGCTATCAATTCAATTGGGATGAAAACTCTTATTGAGGGTGTTGAGACTAAAGAGGATGTCGAGCTTGTTAAAAATATTGGGGTAAATTATATTCAAGGCTATTATTATCATAAGCCATCAAATATGACAGATCTAAATAAAGTAATCGAGGAAAAGATGTAGGGGGCATCTTTTCTTTTTTTAAAATCATAGTTATTGAATGATTATTATAAAAAGTGTATAATATAAAACGATAGAAAGGTGATATTAATGACAAAAATAGATATTATTTCTGGCTTTTTAGGTGCTGGAAAAACAACTTTAATTAAAAGACTTTTAGCTACTTATTTACATGATGAGAAGGTAATTCTTATTGAAAATGAATTTGGAGAAATTGGTATTGATGCCGGCTTCCTAAAGGAAACGAAGGTTGAAATTAAGGAATTAAATCAAGGATGTATTTGTTGTTCACTTCAAGGTGATTTTGCAACTGCATTAACTGAAATTAAAACAAAATATAATCCTAATCGTATTATTATCGAGCCATCTGGTGTTGGAAAGCTTTCTGACATTGTAAAGGCTGTTGTAGATGCTAATTTAAGCGATGTTGAGCTAAATGCTTTAGTTTGTGTTTGTGATGCAAACAAGGCTAAAATGTATTTAAAGAATTTTGGAGAATTCTATACTGATCAGGTTGCACATGCTAAGACAATCTTTTTATCAAGAGCTGATGTAGCAACTGAGGCTAAGATGCAGGAATGTCTTGAAATCGTAAGAGGCATTAATAGTGAGGCTATTATTGTAACAACTCCTATTAGTGAATTATCTGATGGAGCTTTAATTGATTCTTATGAAGCTAAGAATGATGATTTTGAAGCAAGTCTATTAGAAGAGGTTAAGCATATGCACCACCATCATCACCATCACCATGATGATGACGAAGAGGAGTGCTCATGCGGATGCCATCACCACGACGATGATGACGATGAAGAAGAATGCTCATGTGGACACCATCACCACCACGATGACGATGACGAAGAAGAATGCTCATGCGGACACCATCACCACCACGATGACGATGATGAAGAAGAATGCTCATGTGGACACCATCACCATCATGATCACGATGCTGATGAGGTATTTACAAGCTATGGCTTTGAAACTACTCATAAGTATTCATCAGAGGAGCTTGAGGCTATTTTACACGAATTATCATATAATGAGAAATATGGTGTAATCTTACGTTCTAAGGGAATTGTAAATGGAATTGATGGCTGGTATCATTTTGATATGGTTCCTGAGGAGTCTAATGTAAGACATGGTGAGGCTGCGTCTGTAGGAAAAGTTTGCGTAATTGGATCTAAGCTTAATAAAGCTGAAATTAAGAAATTATTTATAAAGTAGGTTGGTGTTTTAATGGTTGAGGTACCTGTATTTTTA
>URFB01000044.1 GCA_900547045.1 uncultured Mollicutes bacterium | reverse complement strand
AGCTTTAGTGATTGTCCCTTTTGTGTTGAAGCAATGACAAAATTAGATAATAAGCTTGAGGAAGAATATGTTTGCTACCATTGTAGACAGATTATTACAAAGAAGCATTGTAATGAAACGAATAAAGATTATTATCTTACTAATATTGATGGCTTTAAGCCTACAGAATTTGTTAAGCATGATGCAATATATCATTACCGAAATATTACAAAATGTAATCAGGTCGGTCAATTTATTTGTCCATGTTGCCAAAAGATTCATTAAATGTGAGGAAGAATTTATCTTCCTTATTTTTTTGAAAATGCTTTCATTATCTAAGTGGTAATTATATATTGCAAATGCTAAAAAAAATGTTATAATTTTTAAGGTGTTGAAAGTAGATTTTAATGTCTACTATTTTTTTTTGAAGGAAGTGCAAATATGACATTTAAAGATATAATAAATGATGAAGAAATACTAAATGCTTTAGAGGCGATTAATATTACTGAGCCATCTGAAATTCAAGCTGCGGCTATTCCGCTAATGCTTACCGGAGTAGATTTAATTGGTCAGGCTCAAACAGGTACAGGAAAAACCTTCGCTTATGGTATTCCAACCCTAATTAATACAACTGACAAGCCATTTGAAACCCTAATTTTATGTCCAACTCGTGAGCTATCAATTCAGGTTTCTAAGGAGCTTAAGAAGCTTTTAGCCTTCAAGCGTCGCATTAAGATTGCGACTATATATGGTGGAGAATCATATGAAAGACAAATTAGAGAGCTTAAGGGTCGTCCTCAAATTATTGTTGGTACACCAGGAAGAATTATTGACCACATGGAAAGAAAGACAATCGATTTTTCTAACCTTAAGCATCTTGTCCTAGACGAGGCAGATGAAATGCTTAAGATGGGCTTCCAGGATGATCTTGAAACCATTTTACATGATACTCCAAAGGAGCGCCAAACAGTATTATTTAGTGCAACAATGCCGGATTTTATTAAAAGAGTTGCGTTACAATATCAAAATAATCCTGAGCATATCGTAATTAAGAAGAAAACATTAACAGTAGAGGCTATTAAACAGGAAGTTTATTATTGTAAGCGTGAAAGTAAGATGGACCTTTTAATTCGTATCATTGATCTTTCTGGCTTTAATTCATGTATTATTTTCTCAAATACAAAGAGTAAGGTTGATGAAATTGTATCAACATTACAAAAGAATAAATATTTAGTTGATGGCCTACACGGAGATTTAAAGCAGGGTGTTCGTGACCGTGTTATGAACTCATTTAGAGATGGAAATATCAATATTTTAGTATGTACCGATGTTGCGGCACGTGGAATTGATATTAAGGGCCTTGAGGCGATTATCAACTATGATCTTCCACTTGAAGATGAGCTATATGTCCATAGAATTGGTCGTACAGGTCGTGCGGGAAATGAAGGACATTCTATTTCCTTTGCTACTGAATCTGAAAGAAGAAAGGTTTCCTTCATCGAACGCTTTACTAAGTCTAAGATGATTGAAATGCCTATCCCATCAAAAGAGGATATTATCCATGCGCGTATGCAGGAATACTTTAAGAATGTTTGTAGCCATTTAGAGGATCCTATTGAGCCAAATATGGCCTTAATTAACAAGTTTGCTAAGCTTCATAATGATCCAGCTCAGCTAGTTAATGCCCTAATTGCGATGTCATTTAATTCTTCATCTAAGGAATATAGAGAAATCTATGTTGCAAAGAAGAAGCCAGAGACTCGTCTAAAGGGTGAAAGAGACCGTAAGTATGAGACTAAGGGTAAAGAAAAGAATTATGTTTATGCTCACCTAAATATTGGTAAGAAGGAGCTTTTGCGCCCACAAATTTTAGTATCATTAGCGGGTCGTGTTGCTGGTGTTAGAAAAGAAAATATCGGTGACATCGTTATTAGAAAGTCAGGTACTGACCTAGAAATAACGCGTCAAGGCTATAATTATTTAATGAAGCTTCAGGGCTATGAATATAACGGTACTATTATTAAGGTATCTAAGGCCAAATCAATGTAAAAAAAATGACTAGTAAATGCTAGTCATTTTTCATAAATTGAAGTATGTGAAAGGGAGAAAAGAAGTATAGATAACTTTTACTTCAAGAAGAATTTGGGGGGATAATTCTCCTGCGATTGAATCGCATTAATATTATTAGCCTAAATTTTTATAATATACAAAATTAATTTATTTTGTTTAAATATTATGTTATAATATTAAATTATGGAGTGTGATTTATGTGTTTCGCTTATACAAGAAATATCTAAAGAAGAATCTTCATTGGGTCATTATTGGGCCTATTTTTAAGCTACTTGAAGCTATCTTCGAATTATTAGTACCACTTGTTATCAAAAATATGATTGATATTGGTATAAATGGTGATGGGGGAAAGCCTTACCTAATTAAGCAAGGTATTTTACTTTTAATCTTTGCGGCTACTGGCTTGTGCTCAACCCTTGTGTGTCAATTTATTGCCTCAAGAGTATCACAGCGCTTTGGTACTGATGTTAGAAATGACTATTTTAAGCATATTAATTCCTTATCATTTAAGGAGCTTGATTATCTTTCAACAGCTAGTATTATCACCAGACAAACAAATGATATTTACAATGTTGAAAAATCCGTTGCGATGCTAATTCGTCTAGTTATCAGAAGCCCTTTTATTGTAATTGGCTCTACCATCCTAGCCTTCGTTATTAATCCTATAATGGGCTTTGTCTTTTTAATTACAGGCTTATTATTATTTTTTATTTTCTTTATGATAATGAAGCTTACCCTTCCTCGTAATAAGAAAATTCAAAAAAGCTTGGATAATGTTACAACCATTACCACAGAGAATTTTACTGGTGTAAGGCAGGTAAGAGCATTCCGAAAGGAGGAGTATGAGGTTAATCGTTTTAATAATGAAGCTTCAAGGCTTACCGATCTTCAGGTTGGACTTGGAAAAATTAGTGCCTTCCTTAATCCCTTAACCTTCATTGTTGTAAACGCTGCGATTATTCTAGTAATGTATATTGGAGTGTGTCAAATGAAGAAAATTAATCTTTCCGTTGGTGATATCCAGGCTCTTGTTAATTATTTAAATCAAATTTTAATTGCGATAATCGCTATTACCAATCTTGTAACTATTTTTACAAAGGCTCAGGCCTCATCTGTTCGTATCAATGAGGTATTTGATATGACATCATCAATTACTGATGGTGCTTATGACGAAGGTCTAGATACAGATGTGGTAGTAGAATTTAAAAATGTTACCTTCAATTATAATATTGATGCTTATCCTGCGGTTTCTAATTTAAGCTATAAGGTCCTAAAGGGTCAAACCATTGGTATTATTGGAGGTACTGGCTCTGGTAAATCAACAATTGTTAATTTAATTAATCGCTTTTATGATACTACAAGCGGTGAGGTTTATTTAAATGGTAGAAATATCAAGGATTATAAGCTTTCCTATGTAAATCAAAGTGTTTCAACCGTGCTTCAAAAGGCGGTATTATTTAATGGTAATATCATTGATAACCTACGCTATGGTAAGCATGATGCGACAATAGAAGAAATCAACCATGCCCTAAGTGTTTCTCAAGCCGACTTTGTCAATAAGATGCCGGATGGTCTAAACGCTCGTGTATTACAGGCTGGTAGGAATTTAAGTGGTGGACAACGTCAACGTCTAGGTATTGCTCGTGCCATTTTAAAGGATAGTCCTATTTTAGTTTTAGATGATTCATCATCAGCTCTTGATTATCAAACTGATTATAAGCTAAGAATGGCAATTAAAGAATTGCATAAGACAACCTTCATTATTTCTCAGCGTGCATCATCAATTGCCTACGCTGATCAAATTATTGTTCTTGACAATGGTAAAATTGATGCCATTGGTCGTCACGATGAATTAGTCTTAAAATCAAAGATTTATCGTGAAATTTGTATAAGTCAGGAAATTCCTATAAAGGAGGAAGCTTTAAATGAAGAATAAGCATTTAATTAAACGAATTTTTAAATATCTTAAGCCTTATAGCTTTATTTTAATCCTAGCCTTCTTTTCGGCTTTTGTTTATGTTTTTGCAACCCTATACGCGCCAATGCTAATGGGTAATTTAATTGATGAGCTCGATTATTTACATGATTTTGGCTACTTAAGACAGGCATTTTATATCTATTTGTATTTACTTATAGGCTGTGTTGTAATTGGAGCTCTATTTGGATATGTTATGACCTATTTATTAAATAAGCTTACCTATTTAGTGGTAAGAGATTTAAGAATAGATACATTTGCCAAAATTAATCGTATCCCAGTATCGTATATTGATTCTCATTCCTATGGTGATTTATTATCAAGAATTATTTCTGATATTGATACTGTAGCAGAAGGACTTCTTCAAACCTTCACGGAAGCTCTAACTGGTATTATTACTATTGTATTTACTCTATTCTTTATGCTAAGGCTTAACTATAGGATTGGTCTTTTAGTTGTAGCTCTAACTCCTCTTTCCTTAATTGGTGCGACCTTCATTGCTAAAATGAGCTTTAAAACCTTTAAAGCTCAGGCTGAGGTTAAGGGACGCTTAACTGGCTTTGTAAATGAAATGGTTGAAAATCAAGCCGTTATTAAGGCTTATGGAAGAGAAGCAGAAAATACAGCTGCCTTTGATAAGATTGATGAGGAGCTTTATAAATATGGTATCAATGCTCAGTTTTATTCATCTCTTGTCAATCCTATTACAAGATTTGTAAATGCGATTATTTATCTATGTGTTGCCACATTCGGTGCTATTGATGTTGTTGCAGGAGGTTTAAAGGTTGGTATGCTTTCAACCTTCTTAAGCTATGCATCATCATATACTAAGCCATTTAATAGTATTTCTTCCGTAGCGACTGAGCTTCAAAATTCCTTCGCCTCATTAAGACGTGTATTTGAGCTTTTAGACGCAACTGAGCTTCCAGATGAATCAGGACTTGAAGAAATTGACACTATTAACGGTGAAGTTTCCTTCCAGGATGTATCATTTTCATATAAGCCTGAGGTCAAGCTAATTGAAAATTTCTCAATTGATTGTAAGAAGGGCGAGCAAATCGCATTTGTAGGACCTACGGGCTGTGGAAAAACAACGCTTATTAATTTACTAATGCGCTTTTATGATATTAATAGTGGTGATATTACTGTTGATTCTAAGAGTATTTATGATATTAAAAGAAAGAGCCTTCGTGCTCACATGGGAATGGTTTTACAGGATACCTGGCTATTTAAGGGAACAGTCAAGGAAAATATCGCCTATGGTAAGGATGATGCAACCGATGAAGAAATCATTGACGCCGCTAAAAGAGCCTACGCTCATGATTTTATCATGCAGCTACCTCATGGCTATGATACAATTATTTCCGATTCTGATGGCATGTCAACCGGACAGAAGCAGCTTCTTTGTATTGCTAGATTAATGCTTAGAATTCCTAATGTATTAATTCTTGATGAGGCTACCTCAAATATTGATACTCGTACTGAAATTCTTATTTCTAAGGCCTTCAAGCAAATGATGATTGGACGTACAAGCTTTATTATTGCTCACCGTCTTTCAACCATTAAAAATGCTGATAAGATCATTGTAATGAAGGATGGTCATATTATGGAAATAGGGCGCCACGAGGAGCTTCTTGCTAAAAATGGCTTCTATACTTCCATTTATAATTCTCAATTTCAAGTAAAATAAAGCTCCATAAAAGGAGCTTTTTTTACATTATAATTAAAATCAAAGCGATTATTGACGGCATTTGCTAAAAACTAAAAATTATTTAATTAAGATTAATTTAGAGCTTTTGTCGAATGTCTTTTTTTTAGGAATAATTAATTATATACTTTAGCTAGGTGATAAGAATGGGGTTAGAGGTAAATATGTGTATTAAGCAGGATACAGTTTTTACAAGATTTAAGGGTGAGCTTGATGAAATGTCAGTTACGGATATTCGAGCTAAGCTTTGTGAAATTTTACGGAAATACGATGTTAAAAATATCGTCTTTAATTTAAAGGATTTAAGCTTTATGGATTCAACAGGGATTGGTATGATTATCGGACGCTATAATCAGGTTAAGGAAAAAAGCGGGAAGATCATTTTATGTGATTTGAACCAAAATATTGAAAAAATAATTGTCATGTCAGGTCTTTTAAAGATTTGTACCCTAAGGGATTCAGAAGCGTCAGCGAGGTGGTTTTTAGGTCTATGAAACAAATGGAAATAGTTTTTAAAAGTGAGCTTGAATCAATTGCTAATATAAGAGCGATGGTAGCGGCTTTAATTTCTTCTAAAAATCAAACCATATCCTTTATTAATGAGGTTAAAACCATCGTATCTGAGGCGGTTACAAACGCCATCATTCATGCCTATGGTGAAAATGATGATAAGGATATTAAGCTAAGAATAAGTGATGATAGCGAGGGCATATATTTTGAAATTGAAGATTATGGGGTAGGAATTGAAAATATTGCCAAGGCAAGAGAGGTTCTATTTTCAACGATGAAAAGTAAGGATAGAAGTGGCTTAGGCTTTACAATCATGGAGCTTTTTTCCACTAAATTTGATGTCGTATCCACGCCAGGAGAAGGAACCCTACTTAAAATTTTTAAAGCGTGGGAATAATGTGGTATTAAATACCTAAATTTGCTAAAAATAAATTTGGGTGATTTAATGATTGTAGAAGAAAAGGAATATCAAAGGCTTCTTAAGGTTAAAAAGGACTATAAAAGAATTTTACTTAACGGCCTTGAGGCCTTTATATCGGGTGGCCTAATATGCCTATTAGGTCAAATTATTTTATATTTTTTAGCAAAATTTATTGATGATAACAGCCTTAGGACCTCGATTATGGTTATCATAATTATATCCTTTGGAGGATTACTAACCGCTTTAGGGCTTTATGATAAAATTGGTCAATTTGCTAAGGCAGGAACTATTATTCCCATTTCGGGCTTTGAAAATTCCCTTTGCTCAGCAGCGATGGAATACAAAAGCGAGGGCTTAATTTTAGGACTTGGGGCTAATATTTTAAAATTAGCTGGCTCTGTTATCGTCTTTGGAATAATATCAGGCTTTTTAGTAGGATTGATTAAGTATTTGGTGACGCTATGGATATAATTGAATTTAAGGATGTATATCTAGATACTTCAGCTGTTTGTGTTGGAAATGAAGAAGCGTGTGGTCCCTTTAAATCCTATTTTGATAAAATTTACAAGAATCTAAGGCTTAAGCAAAAAAGCTTTGAAAAGGCGGAAATGAAAATGCTTGATGACACCATTAAAATAGCTCTTAAAAAAACGAAGCTAAATGAATCAAAGCTAAAATATGCCGTTTCGGGTGATTTAATTAACCAAAATGTAATTTCTAATTATACGCTTAGAAATTATTCCTATTCCACGCTAGGAATTTACGCTGCCTGTGCAACATCATGCTTAGGGATGATTTTAGGTGGTCTTTTAGTTGAAAAAACGAAGGACAGTGTCCTTTGTCTTACGAGCTCTCATAACGCCACCAGCGAAAGACAATATCGTAATCCTAATGAATATGGAGGGGCTAAGGGTCAAACTCAAACAAAAACGGTTACGGCAGGCTGTGCGCTCATTCTTACAGCAGAAAGAAGACCTATCGCTCTTAAAAGAGCCTATATTGGTCAGGTTATTGATTTGAAGCAAAAAAGACCCGATGATATGGGTCGTGCTATGGCACCCGCCGCTGCCGAATCAATCCTAAAATATTTAGATGAGACCAATACGACCCCCAAGGATTATGATTTAATTCTTACAGGTGATCTTTCTAAATATGGCTCTGATTTAGTCTTAAGGGTTTTAGAAGAAAAATATCATGAGGTTAACAATTATAATGATTGTGGGCTTATGATATATGGAGCAGATATTAAAATATATTGTGGAGGATCAGGCTGTGCTTGCCTGCCATCTATTGCCTATAGCTATATTTATAGCATGATGAAACTTAAAAAATATAAAAGAGTCCTTTTATGTGCAACAGGAGCGCTAATGAATCCTACGATGACTCTTCAGCATGAAAGTATTCCGGCAATATGTCATGTAGTAGAATGGGGTGTAGCTGATGATTTTTCTTAATGCTTTTTTAATTGGAGGTCTAATTTGCTTTATTGGTCAATTAATAATGGAGCTATTTGCCCTTACCCCAGGACATCTAACCTCTTTATTTGTTATAATTGGATCATTATTAGAATTCTTTAATCTTTATGATAAGCTTGTATCCCTTGCTGGAGCAGGAGCACTCCTTCCTATTACAAGCTTTGGTCATAGTATGGCTCACGCCGCCTATGAGGGAGCTACATCCTCAGGCTTTATAGGCCTAAGCCAAAATATTTTTCAAAATACCGCTAATGGTATTGTTTATGCCATCCTAATCGCTACTATATTAGGCATAATATTTAAGCCTAAAGGATAAAAAAATCGATCAATTAAGATCGATTGTTTTTTATAAATAGTTGAAGCCGTCCTGGGAGTGAACGGCTTCTGAAAGGGAGAGTAGTAATTGAGTAATTACTTAGGATAAGATAAAAGTCTTATCCTGTCTATATAATACCACAATAAATTTAGAAATCAAGAGAAAATAACAAA
>URFB01000043.1 GCA_900547045.1 uncultured Mollicutes bacterium | reverse complement strand
AAAAGCTTGATCCAGTCATTTTAGAAAGAAGAAAAGAAAATGACATCAAGGAAACAAAGAGTGCCTACAAGAAAGAAATTAAAAAATTATATAATCTAGTATATTTAAAGCTTGATTGGCTAAAAAATGATGTTTCTTATTTAAGGAACCATTATCTAAATGCAATTCATGATTTAAAAAAGCCTCATGAAAGTGCAGGCCTAAGAAAATTTAAGAATTTCTGGCTAACTGCTATTTTCGGATTATTTGTAAATGGTAAGAAGCTTCGTAAGCATGCAGGATATGCTCTATCTAAGATTGGTGTTAATGATATTCAACCAGGAGTAATTACTGCCGCATATGATATGCAAGCAAGAAAGCTAATTGAGATTGCTAAATGCTTAAATAAGAATCCTGAAATTTTCATTGTTGATGAAACAACAACTGCCCTATCTGAAACAGGACGTAACTTATTATATAAGAAGATGAATGATCTAAAGAATGAAGGTAAATCAGTATTATTTATTTCCCATGACCTTGATGAGCTTATGGATAAATGCGATACCTTAACCGTTCTTCGTGATGGTAATATTGTGGCTAACCTTGATAAGGCTAAGGGTGAATTTGATGCCGAAGCAATCAAGAAGTATATGATTGGTCGTGAGCTTAAGGGTGATTACTACCGTTCTGATTATGATGGATCATATTCTGATCAGGTTGTACTTAAGATGGTCGATGGTATTGAAGGAAACCAATTACACCATGTTAATCTAGAACTTCACAAGGGTGAAATTCTAGGTATTGGTGGTCTTTCTGAGTGTGGTATGCATACTCTTGGTAAGGCTTTATTTGGAAATATTAAAATTGAGGGTGGCTATGTTTATACGGGAGAAAATCTTGATAAGCTAGTTAAGAGCGAGTCATTTGCAATGAGCCAAAGAATTGGTTATCTATCTAAGAACCGTGATGTTGAGGCCCTTTCTCTTAAAACCTCAATTTTCGATAACATTGCAATCGCATCTATTAATAATATAGCTAAGCTTAATTTCTTAGTTACAAAATCAGATGAGAAGAAGCTAGTTAACAAAGAGGTTAAGGCTCTTCAAATTAAGTGCAATTCACCTCAGGATTTAGTAAGTAAGCTATCTGGTGGTAATAAGCAAAAGGTATCCTTAGCTAAATGGATTGCTAATGATTCTGAAATTCTAATTCTTGACTGTCCAACTCGTGGAGTTGATATCGGTGTTAAGCAATTTATTTATCAGCTACTTTATAAGATGAAGCAAGAGGGTAAATCAATTATTATGATTTCTGAGGAATTACCAGAGCTAATTGGTATGTCAGACCGTATTTTAATTATGAAAAATGGTGAAATTACTAAGGAATTCACTCGTAGTAAGGATTTAACTCAAGAACAAATCGTCGAGTATATGATTTAGAAAGGAGTACATATGGAAAATAATTATGGATTTAAGTACTTTAACGAAGAAATTGTTAATGAAGTCGTTGCATTCTATGATTCTAAATCAGATGATAAAACACGAGCTTTAGCGTTAAAGACAAAGGTTAAGGAAAGCTATAAGGCTTATGATGTTTCTCTTAAGGAAGAAAATAAAGCTAAATTAGCTCAAGCTAAAAATGATCATTTAGCTAAGATTGCAGATATTGATCGTGAATATGAAGCTAATATGAGTCAAAAGCTTCAAGAAAACAAAAATGCTTCTGAGCATGAGCTAAAAAATATCAAGATTGGTCTTGCAACAGTATGTAAGAGAGCTAAGATTAAGGAAAATAATGCTTATGTTGAGCAAATGCGTTTAATTAAGATGAAAAGAGTTGATCTACATCAGGAATATGTAAAGCTTGTTTACAATATTACTGGTAAGGTTTCTCCTCTTGATGCAGTAAAATCTAAGGCTTTAGAAAATATTGCAGTATTCAATTTAAAAAGAACTTTAACAAATAAGAAGATGTGGATTAATTTAGTACCACTATTAATGCTAATTGTTATTATTGCAGCCTATGCAATTGGAAAATCAATCACAGGCTACAATGGAGATTTAGGCGATGTAATCAATAACGGTATTTTCGTTGCCGTAGTTGCAACTGGTGCGGTATTCATTTACTCTCAGGGTGGATTTGATATGTCTCTTGGTAATGCATCATTAATGTGTGCTACGATAGCTGCTTTGATGTATAATTCAACTCACAATCTTGCCCTATCTTTAATTGTTGCAATCGTTGTAGGTGCTGGCTTAGGTATTATCAATGCCATCCTAGCTACAATGTTAAATTTACCAGTAATGGTTATGACACTTACAATGATGAATATTCTATCAGCTGTTCATGAAGCAATTCTTGATAAGTTTGGTGGATTAATTAATGTAGATTCAGGAATGCTTTCAAGCCCTTGGGCCTATGCAGCGTTCTTATTAGTTTTCTTTGTATTATGCTGGTTTATCTTCAACTATACTAAGGTTGGTAGAAGAAACAAGTTTATTGGTTCAAATAAGGTAGCCGCTAAGTTTAATGGTATTAATCTAATGCGTGCTGGTATCATTTCCTTTGCTATTTCTGGTGTAGGTCTTGGTATTTGTGGATTTATCTTTGCTTGCTCAATGTCAGGTACAAAATATGGTGCTACAACAGTATTAAGCCAGGTTGGACTTAACGTAGTAATCGCGATTGTATTTGGTGGTATGACTACAAGTGGTGGTCCTAAATCAAAGGTTAGCTGTGCAATCCTTGGTGCATTCTTCTCAGTATTCCTAGATGAATTTTTCGCAGCTATTTCAACTCCAACATTCCAGGTTGGTTCATACTCATTTATGGTTAAGGGTATTGTATTTATTATTGTTTCTCTTGCCAATATGTGGGATACAAGAAGCAATATGCTAGCTTCAGGAGGTAGTATACAATAATGAAATATGTAGAGCCTATAAAGTTTAACAGTAAGTCTATTGTTCACAATCCTACTGTTAAAAGAAAATCTAATAAATTATTCTGGTCATTATTTTGCCCAGTACTAATGATTATAATTGCATCTGCCTTATCAAATATGAATGGTTCAGGATTATTTAATATCGGTAGTGCCTTTGCTAACTTTTCCCATATTTTGATTATGGGTCGTACAATGTTAATGACTCTAATCGCAGCGTTAGCCCTAAATACTAACCTAAACTCAGGTCGTATGGATTTCTCTTTAGGTGCAACCGGAATTCTTGCTTGCTTATTTGCATCCTTAATTGTTCCAGGTGTTGATACTATTGGTCATATCTTTGCTTTCCTATTCTTAAGTATTTTATTTGGTATGATTCTTGGATTTATTCATTCTTTAGTATTAATCTTCACTAAGCTTCCTCCAATTGTTATTTCTCTTGGTATGTGCTTAGTTTATGAGGGTATTGCTAAGGTTGTTGCAGAAGCTACTGGCTCAACTGGTACTGTAAATTTACCAATGGGCTCACATACAACAAGCTTTTTCCAAGAGCCAATTATTTTAATTCCTTTATTAATTATTGTTTGCTTATTTATGGCAGGAGCCCTATGCTACACAAGATTTGGATATAACAAGCTAGCTCTTGTTTTTGATCAAAAGATTTGTGTTGATACTGGTATTAATGAAATTACTCATTGTATCGTTTCATTCATTATCGCTGGTGCTTTAATTGCAATTTACCAGGTAATGAGCTCATGTGGTACTTCAAGTATTACAATCAATACTAACCTTGCATCAAGTGGTACTGTATTTAAAAACTTCTTACCAATCTTTATTGGTGGTATTCTTGCAAGATATAGCAACCAAATTGTTGGTCTATTACTTGCAGTTGTTGGTACAACTTGCTTATATACATATGGATTTGATAATGCCTTCACTTCAACTGTATCAAGCTTATTAAATGGATTTAGCGTATTCTCAGTTCTAGTTTATATGGTTGATAAGCAACGCTTCATCAACTGGATTAAGATTAGAAAATATATTCGTAAGGAAAAGAGATTAAATCCGCAAAAAGAAGGAGCTGATTTAAATGAAAAAGCCTAATAAATTAGTTAAAACAGCTTTAGGTGCTTTAGTTTTAGGTTCAGGTTGCTTTGCACTTGCATCCTGCAACCTAGAAAAGCTATTCATCTATGGTGGAAGTAAAATTAATCAAGATGATATTGAAACTTTTGATGGTACTAATAATGTTATATTCTTTTCACTTTATAACTATTATGGTTATGAGGGACAGCACTTTACAAATAAATGGTTAGGCATGAATGATGCTTTAGCTGATCATGGTGTAACAGTTACTGGCTATGAGGGTCAAAAGGATGCTCGCAAGTTTAAAATATCAATTGATAAATCAAAAACTGATTTACCTGAGGATACAGATATTTACATGGTTAATAATCAAAACTGGGATTCAGGTATTCAATATGATAAGCCATTTAAGAAATATCATCCTATGGCCGTTATCTCAACATGTAATGGCGTTGAGTTTGCATCGTCTCCAATTTTATCTTCAGGAGATGCAATCTCAAATGCAACAATGGGGGGATTTGCTGATACCTATCGTGAGGCCTTCGTTAATGGCTCATTAAGATATTTAGTTGCTAAATATTCAGCTCATATTTTACCAATCTTTGCCGCATCAGTTAATGCCGTTGAAACTGGTAAAGCAATGAAAAATGATGATGGAACAGCTCTAAGATTAAGCATTACAAACTGGGCAATTCAAACTCTAGATGAATATGATAAGATGAGCGCAGTTGATTCTGTTTCAAAGGAGCATCCAACTATTAGAAAAATAAATGTTGATCAGTTCTTTGATAAAACATCTTCATCATATGGAGCTGGAAAGCTTTCTGAGTGGGTTTCTAACTCAACTAAGGAAAATATTAGCAATCTCTATGCTGAAAATGGAACAAATGAGGCAGCTGATAAGGCATCATATCGAACTGGAAATGAAATAAAGTGTGGTATCATTGCTCCATCAAATGTAAATGATACAGTTCAAAGATATATTGATTATATTAAAGATTATTTAGCAGAGGCATACAATGTTACTATTTTACCAGTAGGTTCTGTAGATGCTAAAGCTACACAATCTGTAGTTGCTAAGCAATTATGTAACCAAGGTGCTCAATTTATTATTTCCCTTCAGGACGATACTGAAAGAAATAGAGCAGCGGAAATTTGTAATGAAAATAATGTGTTCTTCTCAATTGGTGGTTCTTGTCAAAATCTAATTGATTATGAAGCAATTAAGAATTTACCTTATTATGTTGGCTCAATTGGAACATCTCCTGAGGAGGAAAGAAGAGCTGCTAAGGAAATGACTGAATATTACCTACAATGTATGATTAAGCGTGCCGAGAGTGATGATGCTCTTAAACAATTCCAAATTGAGTATAAGGGATTAGATTCATCAACAACTCAGCAATTATATTATGTTGAATTTAAAAAGGAAGAGGAAGAATAATGGCTACATATTCGATTGATCTATATGTTAAAGCTTTAGCGCGAAAAACAAAAATAGATTTAGTAATTCCATCATTAAATCTTCAAGGCTGTTTGAAAAATAATGATGATAACTATTATCAAAACAGTGAAAGAAAATATCCTCTAGTTATTTTCCTTCATGGCTTTGGTGATGATTTGAATGGTTGGCAATATAATACTCCTATCATTAAGATGTGTGAGGAAAATGGTATTGCGGCCTGCTTTATCAATGGTGAAAATAAGTGGTATTTAAACATGGGTCCAATTGATGATTTCTATTCATTAATTGAACGTGATGTCACTGATTTTCTATATGGAAACTTTAGATGCTTGAGTAAGGACATGCCCCTTGCAATAGCAGGTGTATCAATGGGTGGATATGGTGCTTTATACCATTATTTAAAAAATACTGATAAGTATAGTGCGTGTGTTGCACTTTCCCCTGCAACAAAGCCTGATTATCTTGATGAGTCAAAAATTGGTAGCCTAAGAGATTTATTCTTAGCTAAAAAGGAAGAACAATTAAACATCTACCTATCAATTGGTACAAAGGATTTTATTTATGCTCCATCTATGGATTTGAATAGTTTCTTAGTTGAAAATGAAACAGGTGTAGCATATAGGGTTGTCGAGGATGCTGATCATTCTTGGACATTTTGGAGTAAGGAAATTCATGAAGTATTTGCTTACTTAAAATCATTAAAAATTATTAAATAGGAAAAGGAGATTTTTAAAAATGAAAAGAAATAGTTTAAAGGTATTAAGTACATTAGGAATGTTAGGTCTTGCAGGTGTTGCACTTGTATCTTGTGGTAAGAAGGAGGATCCATCTAAAACAACTCCAGCTGACACATCTAATAAGGAACAAGTATTTGACCCATCTCAATTAATTGCTGGTTTTGATAAAAATTTATCAGGAACTGTAAAATTAACATATACAGCTAATTATAATGTAGATGTAGATTCTAATGGTGGAACTGGTAATATGGATTCATTTAAGCACCAAATTAGATCAACATCTACAATTGAAATGGATTTAGGTACTGATCTTTATATTAAAACTTCTAAGGAAGCAAAGGATTTATTAAAGGGAGATACTGTTACTAAAACAGAAGAACTTCTTTATAAATCTGGTAATAAGTATTATTATGAAACTTCATCAGCAGCTCCTGTTGAAGTAACTGATGATGTTAGAACAAAAATTAATAAAATTTTAGCTGATGTTACTTTAGAACAAGCAGGTGGCATCGATTTAAATGCCTTATTATATAATAAGACAGATAAGTCTTACGAATTTGATTATTTATCATTTAGTACATCAGTATCAGCTGATGATGTATTTGAGGATGATTCAATTGTATATAGTAATGGATCTAATGGTGGATTAAAGGTTCAAGCTAAGCCTTATTATGTTGGATATAAGACAGATGGTGGATATTCAGATTTCTATAATAAAAAAGATGGATATGCAGCTACATTAAATCTTGAAACTAATAATAAGGGACAAGTTACATCATGGAAGGAAGTATATAACAAAGCAGCACTTGATTTTGCAATTATGTCAATCCCTCCTACAGTAACTATTACAGGTGAAAGAGGATTTACAGCATCATATGGTGAGGCTATTACTAAAGCTTCATCTTTAAAAAGAGTTGCATCAACTGCATCTTATAAGGACGCAACTGGTGGAACTTATGTTGTTAAGACTTGCGCAAGTGGTGATTTCCAACATATGACAGATGTTGCAAATGGTGGAGCATTAGAATTAGGTAAGGTTATTTGTGTTAAGGCAACTCCAGCTGAGGGAAAAGTGATTGATAAGATAACAGTTAATGGTTCAACTGAAACTTTAATTGACCCAGAAAAAGCTGGTGGATGGTATTGCTTTAATGTTGCTGTTGGTGAAAATAAAATTGATGTAACATTTAAGGATAGTGCAGCACCTGATACTCCTACAGCTCCAACATTAAAATTTAAGTATAATGGTACTCATTCAAATGGTACTGTAATGGACATTAATTTATATAATGATAATACATATACAATTACATGCCCTACATATGGTAATGCAGTTGCAGTAAAAGGAACTTACACAATGACAAATGGTGTTCTTACTCTTTCTGCTAAGGCTGAAGATATTAAATTTATTCCAAATGTAAATAGAACTAGTGTTGAATTTACTGTTTCTGCAGATTTTCAAACATTAAATACAAACGCATTTTTCGATTCAACTACTTTATCATTTGCATTTGTAAAAAATAATTAATTAAATAATAAGACAACTAAGCCCTTTATGGGCTTAGCTTATGTCTAGGAGGTATAAATATGATTCTTGCAAAAAATGAAGATTTAAAAGATAAGGTAATTGTTATTACAGGTGGTGGCGGGGGAATTTGCTCTGCTATAGCTGAAGGCTTTTGTGAGGCTGGAGCTAAGGTTGCCCTTCTAAATTTAAGTATGGAGGCTGCCCAAGCAAAGGCTACCGATTTAACTAATAAAGGTTATATTGCAAAGGCTTATCAATGCAATGTTTTAAAGAAGGATGAACTTGAAAATGTTCATCAAGCTATTTTACGTGATTTAGGTCCATGCGATGTTTTAATCAATGGTGCTGGTGGTAACAATGCTCGTGCTAATACCGATGATGAATTCTTTGAGGAAAAGGATCTTGGAAATATCAAAACCTTCTTTGATCTTGATGAGGCAGGAATTAATTTCGTATTTAGCCTAAATTATATGGGTACTTTATTACCTTCTCAGGTTTTTGCTCGTGATATGCTAGGACGTGAGGGCTGCTCAATTATTAATATTTCATCAATGAACGCCTTTACACCTTTAACTAAGATTCCTGCATATAGTGGTGCTAAGGCTGCGGTATCAAACTTTACTCAGTGGCTTGCTGTTCACTTCTCTAAGGTTGGAATTCGTTGTAATGCTATTGCACCAGGATTCCTTGTAACAGCTCAAAATAAGGATTTATTATTCGATAAGGATGGAAATCCTACTGCACGTGCAGGTAAAATTTTAAGAAATACCCCAATGGAGCGCTTTGGTGCACCAGAGGAAATGGTTGCGCCTACATTATTCCTTGCTAATGCTAAGGCATCAAGCTTTGTAAATGGTGTGGTATTACCAATTGATGGCGGCTTTAATGCTTATTCAGGTGTATAGGAGGATTTAATTTATGAAAATGACATTTCGTTGGTATGGCTATGATGATAAAAACACATTAGACTATATCAGACAAATT
>URFB01000042.1 GCA_900547045.1 uncultured Mollicutes bacterium | reverse complement strand
AAGCACAAAACAATCGTAAACATTGAAATTAAGAAGGGAATTAAATTAAATGGTAATCTTTTAATTGTATATTTAGCAAGCGAGTCATGCTCCCTTATTGTATGAATAATAACAAATATTAAAAGAGAAGAGGCACAAACTAAAGCAACAAGCCACATTTCAAGATTAATATAATTAGATATAGCAAGTAAAATCGTCGCCAGTGCTAAATGAATAAGGTTAATGATAATTAGTTTTTTATTTTTAAGCGGAATTTCTTCAATTCTAATTGTTGAAATAGGCTTATTTAAATCACGTCTAAAAAGCAATACAAGCATTAATAATGAAGCCAGACTTGCAAAAATAGTTGGCAAAAGCATTTTAACAAAATAGGTAAGGAAAGAAACATTAAAAGAAGATGACAAATAAATATTAGTGGGATTACCAATTGATAAAAGCATTGAATAGGTATTGGCATTAATAAATTCCATTACCAAATAGGGAATAGGATTTATTTTCCCTTTTTTAGCAAAATAACAAATGAAGGGTGTAAAGGTAAGAATTACAATATCATTTGAGGTAAATATTGTTAGGGTAGCCACCAAAAAATAAATGATAAAGAATAAGGACCACTGACTATTTTTAACTAGATTAATGGCTTTAACAGAAATAAAATTAAAAAATCCTAATTCATCAAGAACAATTGATAAAAAAGAAATTGAAATAAAAAGAATTAGTATTTTTAAAGGATTAACCGAGCTTGATTCAGTTAGGCTTTTAAATAAAAAGCTTATGGGAATCATTCTAAATGATATAAGTAAAATAGCACCAAGAAGAGCAATAAGCCAAAATGTTTGAAGCTCAAGACTCTTAATTTTAATAGTTGGCTTAAATAAAATTGCAGCTATTAAAGCTAAAATAGTTAATATTGAAATTATAATTGACCCAATAAACATAAAATCACATCCGGAACTATTATAATCATTTGTTTTATTTATAACAATATGAAAGACATAAAATGTTCAATATTTTGAACAAAATGTATTTTATAAATTGACAAAATATAAAGTAAAATTATATAATATTCCTGATGTAAAAATTTATATCGGAAAGAGGAATTTTTAAAATGAAAAAGTTTGATGTTTTAAATCAAATCTCTAAAGCCGGTGTTGTTGCCGTTGTTAGAGGTAAAAATGCTGAAGAAGCAATTAAGATTTCAGATGCTTGTATTAAGGGTGGAGTTACTTCAATCGAATTAACTTATACAGTACCTGGTGCTCGTAGAATTATTGAAGAGTTAGTTGCAAAGTGTGCAGATAATAAGGAAGTATTAATTGGTGCTGGTTCAGTTCTAGACCCTGAAACTTGTAAGGGTGCTATTGAGGCTGGTGCTCAATTTATCGTTGCACCTTCATTCAACAAGGAAGTTGCTTTAATGTGCAATAGATACCAAGTTCCTTATGTACCAGGATCTCAAACTGTAACTGAGGTAGTACAAGCTATGACTTATGGCTCAGATGTTGTTAAGGTATTCCCTGGAGATATCCTAGGACCTAGCTTTATTAAGGATATTAAAGGACCAATCCCTTATGCTAGCTTAATGCCATCTGGTGGTGTAAGCCTTGATAACGTTGCTGACTGGGTAAAGGCTGGAGCTGTTGCTGTATCTGCAGGTTCTGCTATTTACAAGGGAGCAAAGACTGGAGACTTTGATTTAGTTACTGAAACTGCTAAGAAGTTTGTTGAGGAATTCAAGAAGGCTAAGGCTGCTTTAGCTAAGTAATAATATTACTTTTTTGGAGGGTTCTATGGCTAAAAAAGAAAAAATCATTACATTTGGAGAAATAATGTTAAGATTATCTACTCCAGATCATCAAACAATTAACCAGACCCATTCATATCTTGCTAATTATGGTGGAGGCGAAGCAAACGTTGCTGTTGCACTTTCTCATATGGGACATAAAACATATTTTATGTCTAAGCTTCCACCTAATCAGCTTGGTGATGGCGCTATTGCTCACTTGATGGAGCATGGTGTTAACACTGATTACATTGTACGTGGTTCAACGATTTTAGGTATTTATTTCCTTGAAACTGGATTCGGTGGAAGACCAAGTAAGGTTATTTACAACCGTAAGCACAGTGCTATTACAAGAATAGATTTATCAGAATTTGATTTTGATGAGGTATTTTGTGATGCAACATGGTTCCATGTGTCAGGAATTTCTCTTGCACTAAATGATCGTGTGGCTAAATTTGCAGTAGAAGCTGCAAAATATTGTCACGAGCATGGTGTTAAGGTTTCATTTGATTTTAATTATCGTGCAAAGCTTTGGACAATTGAGGAAGCTAGGCCATGGTATAAGCAAATTATGCCTTATGTTGATGTTGTATTTGCATCATTCTATGATTGTAATACAATTCTTGAAATACCTCTTGATGAGGGATTTGAAGACAAGTCAATGCATGAAAAGAGATTAAATGTATTCCCTAAAATGATTGAAAAATATGGCTTATCATATGTATTTGGTACAGATAGAGTTGTATATAGCTCGACTGATAATTCATTAGCTGGCTATTATTACAGTAAGGATACATTTGAATTAACAAATCCTATTCGCTTTATGATTTATGATCGAATCGGCGGTGGAGATGCATTTGCATCAGGTGTTATTCATGGCTTATTAAAGGATTTTAATGACCCACACTATGCGGTATTATATGGATTAAATACATCAGTTCTTAAACATACTATTTATGGAGATGCATGTGTTCTTTCTTGTGAAGATATTGAACAATTTATGGCATCAAATGGAACTGCTGAGGTTCAGAGGTAGAAAAAATGATTATTGGAAAACTAAAAAATATTAGTAGATATAAGGGAATTTCTAAGAATATTGATACTGCAATTGATTATATTCTTAATAATGATCTTTTAGCACTTCCTAAGGGAAAAACTATTATTGATGGTGACAAGGTTTATGTAAATCGTGATACCTATGTTGCTAAGCCACTTGAGGATTGTTTCTATGAAAATCATGAGAAATATATGGATCTTCAGGTTGTTTTAAAAGGACAGGAATATTTTGCATATACAGATATTTCTAATCCTACATTAAAGGTTACAACACCTTATAATCCTGAAAAGGATGTTACAAAATATAGCGCAGATCAAGGTGTATTCTTCATTCTTGAGGAAGGTTTTGCTCTTGTATATACTGAGGATGTACATCTTGCTAAATGTGATGTAAATGGTGGCACTGTTGAAAAGTGCGTATTTAAGATTAAAATTGAAGACTAATTATTTTAAGGAGATTTATTAATGAAAAATTTAACTTTCAATTCTAAAAGAGTAGTAACAATGGGCGAAATTATGCTTCGTCTTTCTACTCCAGCTAACACTCGTTTTGTTCAAGCTAATCAATTCGATATTATTTTCGGTGGTGGAGAGGCTAACGTAGCAGTTTCTTGTGCTAACTATGGTCTTGATGCTTGCTTCGTATCTAAGCTTCCTGATAATCAAATTGGTCAAGCAGCTTTAAATTCACTTCGTCGTTATGGTGTTGATACTCAGTATATCGCTCGTGGTGGAGAAAGAATTGGTATTTACTATTCAGAGACTGGTGCTTCAATGAGACCATCTGTAGTAGTTTATGACCGTGCTCATTCAGCAATCGCTGAGGCAACTCCTGCTGATTTCGATTTCGACGCAATCTTCAAGAATGCTGGTTGGTTCCACTGGTCAGGTATTACACCTGCTATTTCTGATGCTTCTGCATTATGCCTAGAGCAAGCTTTAATTGCTGCAAAGAAGCACAATGTAGTGGTTTCAGTTGACCTTAACTTCCGTAAGAAGCTTTGGACTTCAGAGAAGGCTATCTCAGTTATGAAGCCATTAATGAAGTATGTAGACGTATGTATCGGTAACGAAGAGGATGCTGAGCTTTGCTTAGGATTCAAGCCAGATGCTGACGTTGAAGGTGGAAATACTGATGCTTCAGGTTACCACAAGATTTTCGAACAAATGGCTAAGACATTTGGATTCAAGTATGTAGTTTCTACACTTCGTGAGTCTTTATCAGCTACTCATAATGGTTGGAAGGCATTAATTTACGATGGTGAAGAATTCTATGAGTCTAAGCGTTATGATATTAACCCAATCATTGACCGTGTTGGTGGTGGAGACTCATTCTCTGGTGGTCTAATTTATGGTTTAATGACTAAGGCTACTCAAGGTGAAGCTCTTGAATTCGCTGTTGCTGCATCTGCATTAAAGCACACTATTAATGGAGACTACAACCTAGTTTCTGTTAAGGAAGTTGAAGCTTTAGCTGGTGGTAGCGCAAACGGACGTGTACAACGTTAATTAATATATGAATGATAATAAGTCAGTTGATAGGATTCTTAGGATTTTAGAGCTTATCTCGAAAAATTCTAATGGGATTACCCTATCACAAATAAGTAGGGAGCTTGGGATTCCTAAATCAACTGCCTTTGATTTCCTTCAAGCATTATATAAAGCTGATGCTGTATATTATAAGGATGAAGTATCTAAAAGATATGTAATTGGTTCTAAAATATACGCTATTGGTCAAGCCTATCAGAAGAATTCATCTTTGATTACGATATGTAAACCGATTGTTAAAAACCTTGGTAATAAATATGGAAATCTCTTTATTGTTACTAAAAGAGTAGATAATAATATTGTTTATGTACATAAATATGAAAATGATGAGAGTAAGATTGCTACCTTCGAGATAGGAGGTAGCATTTCTTTTCTACATTCTAATTCAATTGGTAAATGCTATTTAGCATTTGATAAATATTTTCAAAATTATAAGCCAAATGAGTTAGAGTTAGTAACTCCTTATACAATAGTTCATAAGGAGGAGCTTGAGGGTAACCTTGATGTCGCAAGACAAAAGGGATATGCAGAAGATTTTAAGGAAGAGGACGTTAATTATAAGTCTTTAAGCTTCCCAATTTATAATTTTGAATCAAGATGCTGTGGTGCTTTAACCTATAAGGCTCCTATTGATTTTGATTTTTCTGAGGAATTAATAAATGACCTAGTTAAAGCCTCTAAAATAATTTCAACTAAGCTAGGTTATAAAAAAAGTGGAGGAAAATAAAATGAAAATTGAAGTTCGTTATGCTAATCATCCTGATGACTCAAAGTATTACACAACTGAAGATTTAAGAAGACATTATTTAAAGCAAGATGTTTTCGTTGAGGATGAGATTTCATTAGTATATTCTCACCAAGATCGTATCATTTCAGGTGGTGTTTACCCTGTTCATAAGGCTTTAAAGCTTGAAACCTGTGATGAATTACGTGCAAATTATTTCCTTGAGCGTCGTGAGCTTGGTATTATTAACATTGGTGGTAATGGTACTGTAACTCTTGATGGTAAGGTATATAATGTTAAGAGTAAGGACGGAATGTATGTAGGTATGGGAACTCGTGATGTAGTTTTCGCATCAGATGATGCTAAAAATCCTGCTAAATTCTATATTTCATCTTGTCCAGCTCATACAACATATCCTACATATTATATTGATTTTGAAAAGGCAAATCATCGTCCATGTGGTGATGCAAAGACTTTAAATAAGCGTGTTATTAATCAATATATTCACCCAGATGTTTGTAAGTCATGTCAGCTTGCAATGGGTATGACTGAGCTTGCAGAGGGTTCTGGATGGAATACAATGCCATGTCATACACATGAGCGCCGTATGGAGGTTTATTTCTATTTTAATATTCCTCAAGACAATGTTGTCTTCCATATGATGGGAACAAAGGATGAGACTCGTCACATTGTAATGAAGAATGAAGAGCTTGTTATTTCACCAAGCTGGTCAATTCATTCAGGAATTGGTACATCAAATTACTCATTTATTTGGGCAATGTGTGGTGAAAATCAAGAATTTGATGATATGGATAATATCAAAACAACTGATTTAAAATAAAAAATAGGAGAAAATAAAAAATGACAGATTTAAATAGCTTTTCTTTAAGTGGAAAGATTGCGCTAGTTACTGGTGCATCATATGGTATTGGCTTTGCAATTGCTTCAGCATATGCAAAGTGCGGTGCTACAATCGTATTTAACGATATTAATCAAGAATTAGTAGACAAGGGTATTAAGGCATACGAGGGAATCGGCATTAAGGCTCATGGCTATGTTTGCGACGTAACAAACGAGGATGCTGTTAATGCTTTAGTTGCTCAAGTTGAAAAAGAAGTAGGTATTATTGATATTCTTGTTAATAATGCCGGTATTATTAAGCGTATTCCTATGTGCGAAATGTCAGCTGCTGACTTCCGCAAGGTAATCGATATCGACTTAAATGGTCCATTTATTGTTTCTAAGGCTGTTATTCCAGGAATGATTAAGAAGGGTCATGGAAAGATCATTAACATCTGTTCAATGATGTCAGAGCTTGGTCGTGAGACTGTATCTGCTTATGCAGCTGCTAAGGGTGGTCTAAAGATGCTTACTAAGAACATTTGTTCTGAGTATGGTGAGCACAATATTCAATGTAATGGTATCGGACCTGGATACATTGCAACTCCACAAACTGCTCCACTTCGTGAGATTCAACCAGATGGCTCTCGTCATCCATTTGATCAATTCATTATTGCTAAGACTCCTGCTGCTCGTTGGGGAACTCCAGAGGATTTACAAGGTCCTGCAATTTTCTTAGCATCTGATGCTTCTAACTTCGTCAACGGACACATTCTTTACGTTGATGGTGGTATTCTAGCTTATATTGGTAAGCAACCTAAGTAATAAGAAAAGGCTTCAAAAATGAAGCCTTTTTTTGTCTTATATTACCAAATTATGTTTTTTTCAATATTTACAAATATTAAATATTATTTTTTAACTAAATTAGTTCTGTAATTGGGAGTCATTTGATGTCAGTTTATGATGTTTTTATTTCTCATAAATCTCAAGATAAGGAACAGCTAACAAAAATTGAAAATTTCTTAAACCAAAAGGAATATTTTGATTATATTGCTAAGCTAAAAAATTAGTCCTAATGTCATATGAGGATGGCTTTAATTATATTGAAAATAAAAAGTATGATTATTTGCTAATGAATACTGCTGATAACGATATTATTTGTTTTAATAAATATATTGTAAAAAAATAATTGAAAATTCATTTCAATTTTGGTATTATCTTTATAGTTAATGAGGTGGACTATGTCAGTATTAAAGGTAACAAATGTTTCTCATGGTTTTGGAGAAAGAACAATTTTAGATAATGCAACATTCCAAATGAATAAAGGAGAGCATATTGGACTTGTTGGCGCTAATGGTGAAGGAAAAACAACCTTCCTAAATATTATTACAGGTGCTATAAGCCCTGATAGTGGTAAGGTTGAATGGTGTAAGCGTATTACAACTGGCTATCTAGATCAATATGCTAAGCTTACAAAGGGACTTACAATTAGAGAATTTTTAAAAACAGCTTTTGCACATATGTATGATTTAGAAGCTGAAATGTATAAGATGTATGAAAAAATGGGGGAAGCATCAGAAGAGGAAATGGCTCTAATGCTTGAGGATATTGGTGAAATCCAATCTGAGCTTGAATCCTCTGGCTTCTATACTCTAGATAGTAGGATAGAAGAGGTTGGCAATGGATTAGGCCTTGGGGATATCGGCTTTGACAAGGATGTTACAGAGCTTTCGGGTGGTCAAAGATCAAAGGTACTTTTAACAAAGCTTTTACTTGAAAACCCAATGATTTTAATTCTTGATGAGCCTACTAATTACCTAGATGAGTCTCATATTAGATGGCTAACTAATTATTTAAATAATTATGAAAATGCCTTTATCTTAGTATCTCATGATATACCATTTTTAAATAATGTTGTAAATGTTATTTATCATCTTGAGCAGGGTGTACTTACTAGATATAGTGGGAACTATGATTTATTCATGAGTCTTCATGAAACTGAGCTTCGTCATCAAGCTATTGCCTATGAGAAGCAACAAAAGGAAATTGAAAAGCTTGAGACCTTTATTGCTAAAAATAAGGCTCGAGTAGCTACAACTAATCTAGCTAAATCAAGACAGCGTATTTTAGATAAGATGGTAATCCTGGATAAGCCAACTGAGCAGGTTAAGCCTAATTTTAAATTCAATGAGGCCTCTGGTACAGGACGCTTTGTCGTTACAACAAGAGATCTTGTCATAGGATATGATAGTCCCCTTTCTAAGCCTTTAAATATTGTCATTGAAAAGGGGCAAAAGGTCGCAATTAGAGGAGCTAATGGTATTGGTAAGTCAACTCTTTTAAAAACAATGCTTGGCTTAATTAAGCCTATTTCTGGTCAGGTTGATCTTGATTATAAGCTTGAGCCTGGTTACTTTGAGCAGGAGGACAATGCCTCTCGTCAAACAGCGCTTGATGAGGTATGGAATATGTACCCCGCATTTACAAATGCTGAAATAAGAGGAGCATTAGCCTCATGTGGTTTAAACAAGGACAAAATTGAATCCTTGATGCTAGTGCTTTCGGGTGGTGAGCAAGCTAAGGTTAGGCTTTGCAAGGTAATGCTTAAGGAAACTAATTTCCTTGTTCTAGACGAGCCTACTAATCACCTTGATCCTTTATCTAAGGAAGCATTAAAGGAAGCTTTAATGAAATATAAGGGGACCATTCTTTTAGTATCACATGAGCCTGAATTCTATGATGGCCTATGTGATGTAATTTACAATGCTGAGGAATGGACAACAAAATTAGTATAAAGATATTATCTATTTTATTAAGTGTCAATTTTTTGACACTTTTTTAATTTTTACTTTTGAAGCTTTTTCTATCTAAAAGAAGGGTTTATAAAGAAAGAAATTTTA
>URFB01000041.1 GCA_900547045.1 uncultured Mollicutes bacterium | reverse complement strand
GCTAGTTATGTTATTTATTATATTAAGCAAACTCGTGTAAAAGGAATGATTTCTTCAGGTTCGTTTGCTAGTTATGTTATTTATTATATTAAGCAAACTTTGCTTGCCGTTACACTCTCCTTCTACAAGTTTGCTAGTTATGTTATTTATTATATTGAATAAATTTGAAGGTAATATATAAATTTTGTAAACTATTTTAATTTTTTTACAAAAAGTATTGACACTGTTAATCACTAATGCTAAAATGTTAAAGGCATTAAAATACACATGCTTTTGGAGCTCACCGTCCAGTGCAGATGACATTCTGTGGAGGTCAAAGCGTTGAAAAAAGCAGAGGTAAAAAACAAAATAAAATGGAGGAAAATAAAATGTCAGTAGTTTCAATGAAACAATTATTAGAGTCTGGTGTTCATTTTGGACATGCAACTCGTAGATGGAACCCTAAGATGGCTAAGTACATCTACACAGCAAGAAATGGTATTTATATCATCGACTTACAAAAAACAGCTAACGAAATCGAGAAGGCTTATGCAGCTTTACTTGAAATCGCTAAGAATGAAGGAAAGGTACTTTTTGTAGGTACTAAGAAGCAAGCTCAAGAGGCTGTTAAGGAAGAAGCTCAAAGAAGTGGTCAATATTACTGCAATAACCGTTGGTTAGGTGGTACTTTAACTAACTTCAAGACTATTCGTAAGAGAATTAAGAGATTAAATGATCTTGATAAGATGTTCGAAGACGGAGTTATCGATCAATTAAAGCTTACTAAGAAGGAAGTAGCTAAGATTTCTCAAGAAAGAGAAAAGCTAGAAAAGAACCTTGGTGGTATCAAGGATATGAAGGGTCTTCCTCAAGCTTTATTCATTATTGATCCTCGTAAGGAGCATAATGCTATTTTAGAAGCTCGTAAGTTAAATATCCCTGTATTCGGAATCGTAGATACAAACTGTGATCCTGATGATGTTGATTATGTTATCCCTGCAAATGACGATGCAATTCGCGCAGTTAAGCTAGTTACTTGGGTTATGAATAACGCAGTAATCGAGGCTAACGGTGGAGTTGTTGAAAAGTTTGAAGACGAAGCCGTAAACCTTTCTGAGGAAATCAATAAGGAACAACCTAAGAAGGACAACAAGGGTCCTCGTAAGCCTCAAGGCGATAGAAAGCCTGGCTTCAAGAAGCCTTACCAAAAGAAGGAAGCTCCTAAAGCTCCTAAGGCTGAATAATTAAATTATAAATAAAAATATTTTAGGAGGATTACCATGACTGTTACACCACAACTTGTAAAAGAATTACGTGATAGAACTATGGCAGGTATGATGGATTGCAAGAAGGCTCTAGAGGCTTGCGACTGTGATATGGAAAAGGCTATCGTTTGGTTACGTGAAAAGGGTATTGCAAAGGCTGAAAAGAAAGCTTCAAGAGTAGCTGCTGAAGGACTTTGCTCATATGTAATCGATGGAAATGATTGCGTATTATTCGAGTTAAACTCAGAAACTGACTTCGTTGCTAAAAACGATAAGTTCTTAGCTTTACTTGATAAGGTTGGACAAATTATTAGTGCATCTGATGTTACTAATACTGAAGAAGCTTTAAGCATTAGTGTTGAAGGAAAGACTCTTGAGAATATTATTCTTGAGGATTCTGCTGTAATCGGTGAAAAGGTTTCTTTACGTCGTGTTCAAAGAATCACTAAGGAAAATAGCCAAATTTTCGGTGCTTATAAGCACATGGGTGGTAGAATTGTTGTTGTTGCAGTTCTTGACAATGCTGATGAAGTTGTTGCTAAGGATATCGCTATGCACATTGCAGCAAACCAACCTACTTATGTATCTCAAGCAGACATTAGTGAAGAAACTCTTGCTAAGGAAAGACAAATCATCTTAACTGAAGCATTAAATGAAAATGCTAAAGCTGCTAAACCAAAGCCTGAAAACATTATTGAAAACAATATTGTTCCAGGACGTTTACAAAAGTACTTAAAGGAGATCTGCTTATTAGATCAACCATTTGTTAAAAATCCAGATGAAACAGTAAGCGTATATCTTTCTCATACTAAATCAACAGTTAAATCATTCGTTCGTCTAGCTGTAGGTGAAGGTATTGAAAAGGAAGTTGTAGACTTCGCTGCTGAAGTTGCTGCTCAAGCTGGTCTAAACAAGTAATTTATTGAGGGGCAACAAATTTGCTCCTCTTTTTTTAAAAATAAAGGAGTTGTTCATATGTATAAAAGAGTATTATTAAAGCTATCAGGAGAAGCCTTAAAGGGTGAAACTTCTTTTGGAATTAATCCTCAAACAGTAAAGGAAACTGCTCAACAAATTAAAGAAATTTATGATTTGGGCTGCGAAATCGGTATTGTTTGTGGTGGAGGAAATATTTGGCGCGGTAAAACAGGCGAGGAGCTTGGTATTGAACGTGCTCAGGCTGACTATATGGGAATGCTTGCTACTATTATGAACTCTTTAGCATTACAAAATGCTTTAGAGCAGGCTGGTGTTCCAACACGTTGCTTAAGTGCTCTTGAGGTTCAAGCTGTTGCTGAGCCTTATATTAGACGTCGTGCTATTCGTCACCTTGAAAAGGGTCGTGTTTGTATTTTTGCTGGTGGTCTTGGAAACCCATATTTCTCAACTGATACAGCTGCTGCAACACGTGCAATTGAAATTGGTGCTGACGCTGTTTTAATGGCTAAAAATGGAACTGAAGGAGTATATGATTCGGATCCTAGAAAAAATCCAAATGCTAAAATGTACGATGAACTAACTTTCGGTGAGGTCTTAAATAAGAATCTTGCAGTAATGGATTCTACAGCTGCAAGCTTATGTAAGGATAACGGTATGAAGCTTATTGTTTTCAATATGAATAAGCCAGGAAATATCGTAAAGGCTATAAAAGGGGAACATATTGGTACCCTTGTAAAAAATAATTAAAAGGAGCTTAAAATTATGCCAGATATGATTTTAATGGAAGCAGAAGAAAAAATGGAAAAATCTGTTCAAGCATTTGAACATGAGCTTGCCCAGGTACGTACAGGTCGTGCTAATCCTGCTATCCTAGATTCTGTATTTGTTAATTACTACGGATGCCCAACACAATTAAAGCAAATGGCATCTATTTCAACACCAGAGGCTAACCAATTATATATTAAGCCATTTGATAAGTCATCTTTAAAGGATATTGAGGTTGCTATTTCAGCTGCTAATCTTGGCTTAAATCCTCAAGGTGATGGAATTGGTATTCGTATTGTTTTACCTGCTATGACTGAGGAACGTCGTAAGGACCTTGTTAAGCAAGTTGGTCGTGTTGCTGAAGAGGGTAAGGTAGCAGTACGTAATCTTCGTCGTGATGCAAATGATGCATTAAAGAAATTAGATTTACCTGAGGATGAGGAAAAAGGTTACCTTGATGATGTACAAAAGCTTACTGATAAATATATCGCTAAAATTGAAGACATCGCTGATGCTAAGAGTAAAGAATTAATGAATATTTAATTATAAGTCAATGAAGCCTATTATGCTAAACACATTTAGGCTTTTTTATTTTTTTTAGTTTGAATTTGTTTGTAATATGTTTATATTTATGTTAAAGTATATAATGAATTAGTTTATCACAAGCAGGTGAAAAAAATGAATGAACAAGAAATAATAGAAAAAGGTGTTCCTAAGCATATAGCGATTATTTTAGATGGAAATGGTCGTTGGGCAAAAAAAAGGTTAATGCCAAGAACCTATGGACATCTTCATGGGGCTAATAATCTAATTAATATTGCTAAATATGCGAATAAAATTGGAATTAAATGTATGACCGTATATTGCTTTTCAACTGAGAATTGGTCACGTCCTGAAAAAGAAGTTAAGTTTATAATGAATAAGCCTTTAGGCTATTTTAGAAAGTATAAGAAACAATTATTCGATTCTAATATTAAAATAACTGTTATTGGAAGAAGAGATAGATTGAGCCCTCAATTTTTAGAATTTATTCAGGAAGCGGAGGAAAAGACTAAGGATCATAGGGGCTTGAATCTTGTTTTAGCTATTGATTATGGCTCATTAGATGAGGTTAAAACGGCTACAAAAGAAATTGCGATGCTTGTTAAGGATGGTAAATTGAATCCAGAGGATATTACTGAGCATACTATATTTGAGCATTTATTCACTAAGGATTTACCGTCTCTAGATTTGCTTATTAGAACAAGTGGAGAAATAAGAATTTCTAATTTCCTATTACTTCAATTAGCTTATAGTGAGCTTTATTTTACAGATTGCTTATGGCCTGATTTCCATGAAGAGGAATTATTAAAGGCTATCGCCTCATATCAAAGTCGAAATCGTCGCTTTGGTGGGCTTAAGGAGGACAAATAATGAAACAAAGAATCATTACAGGGACTGTTTTATGTTTAATTTTAATTCCACTTTTATTAGTTAAGGAATTATTCCCTTTATTTCAAGTAACAATGCTTGTTCTTGCAGTTATTGCATCAACTGAAATGATAAGATTATATGAAAAGGAAAAGAAGCTTCCTTTATGTGTAAAAATAATAATTGTACTTGGTACAGCCTTGATTTATATGTCTTGCTTAACCGAATGGGCTAAGTTTGTAAAAAATACAACAGGATTAAATGATTCTATATCTTCACATATTTTACATTTATTTAATCTTGAAATTGGCTTCCTACCTATGATTTTAGTTGTAGTTATTACCTTACTTGCATGTATGGTATTTTGCCATAATTTTGATGGTGGCGATGTCGGTAAGGCTTTAACAAGCATTTGCTATACAGGACTAGGCTTTGGTGCCTTAACTATTTTAAGATTCTTAGGCCTTCGTTTTATTGTTTATTTATTATTAATTACCATTTTAACCGATGTATTTGCTTATTTTGGCGGTTCTAAATTTGGTAAGCATAAGATGTGTCCTAAAATTAGTCCTCATAAAACATGGGAGGGTGCTGTTATTGGTTCCTTTATCGCTGTTTTATGTGCAACAACTATTGCTTATTTTTATGGTATCTTCTTTAAGGGTGGCTATTTCAATGAAGATGGTATTAAAACCTTATTTAGTAACTCAAGTGGTGTAAGTGTATTTTGGAAGGGTAATTTTGATAAGCTTAATAGCTTCTGGCAATTTGTAGCTATTTTTGGAATTAGTATCTTTATTTCTGTTGCGGGTCAGGTTGGAGATTTAGTTGCGTCTAAGCTAAAGCGTACCTATGGACTAAAGGATTATGGTAATATTTTCCCAGGACATGGTGGAGTATTAGACCGTTTAGATTCAGCTATTTTTGCAGCTCTTGCATTATTATTAATTTTCGTTATTTTCTAAAAGGGATGTAATATAATGAAATATATTTATTTACTTGGAGCTTGTGGTTCAATTGGAACTCAAGCTCTAGATGTTATTAGGAAATATTCTAATGAATTAAAGGTTATTGGCCTTAGCGTTGGTCATGATTCAAATCTTGCCCAAAAAATAATTGAGGAATTTAAGCCGGAAATTGTTTCCTTTAGAACGAAGGAACAAATGGAAGAGCTAAAGAATCCAAGCTTTATTTCCTGTTACGGCGATGAGGGCCTTCTTATGGTTGCTTCATATCATAAGTATGATAATGAGCTTTTAGTTAATGCCCTTGTTGGTTCTGCAGGCTTAAGGCCAACCGTAGAGGCGATAAAGGCCTCTAAAAATATCGCTCTTGCTAACAAGGAAACCCTTGTAATGGCAGGAGATCAGGTAAAGGCTTTAATGAAGGAGAAAAACCTTAAGCTTTATCCGATTGATTCTGAGCATAGTGCAATTTGGCAATGCCTTCAGGGTGAGGATAGAAGAGAGGTTAAATCCTTAATTATTACTGCCTCTGGTGGTTCATTTAGAGATAAGACCAGAGAAGAAATTGAAAACGCAACTAAGGAGGATGCTCTCAAGCATCCTAATTGGAATATGGGAGCTAAAATCACGATTGATTCAGCTTCAATGATGAATAAAGGCTTTGAGGTTATTGAGGCCCATCATTTATTTGATATGCCATATGATAAAATTAAAACCGTAATGCACAAGGAAAGCATTATCCATTCCTTAGTTGAATATAATGATTTAGGAATAAAAGCGCATTTAGCATCTCCTGATATGAGAGGTCCTATTTTATATGCCCTAATGTATCCTCATCACCTTGATTATGATGGAGAAGCCTTAGATCTTTTAAAGATATCATGTCTTCACTTTGATGAGCTAAGTGAAAAGCGATTCCCATGCCTTGCCTATGCCTATGAGGCTGGAAGAAAGGGCGGTCTTTATCCTACGGTGCTTAATGCAGCTAATGAAGCGGCGGTGAAGCTTTTCTTAAATGATAAAATTAAATTTTTAGATATTGAAAGGATTATTAGATCTTATTTAGATAAGGAATATCCAAATCCTAATCCTTCAATTGATGAAATACTTGTATTAAATGATGAAATTCAAATAAAAATATTAAGTGAATTCGGAGTTGATTTTAATTGATAGTTTTAAGTATAATTGCATTTATTTTTGCTATTGGAATTATTATTCTAATTCATGAGGCTGGTCATTTTTACTTTGCTAAAAAGGCCGGAATTTTGTGTCATGAATTCTCAATTGGTATGGGCCCAGTTTTGTGGCAAAAGCGTAAGGGAGAAACTATGATTTCAATTCGTGCTATTCCAATTGGTGGATATGTAGCCATGGCGGATAGTACGGCTGAGCAAATTTTAATCAATGAAGGTGATACAATTGGTATCACTGTAGAGGATGGTTCTGTAAAAGAAATTATTCTTGATGAAAATCTAGATGCGGATTTTAGAGGTGTTGTTAAGCATATTGAGCTTTTAGGCGCTCATGGTGAGCCTCTAGAGGTTACACTTGAGCTTGATGGTGAGGATAAGACCTTCCCTATTTTAAGAGATGCCTTCTTAGTTTCATCACCAAAGGATAGAATGCAAATTACACCATATGATCGTAGCTTTGATTCTAAAAAAATCTCACAAAGATTTATTACAATCAGTGCGGGTGTAATCATGAATTTCATTTTATCAATTGTTCTTTATTTAATCATTTCCTTTGTAACGGGTGTTCCTGCTAATACGAATGTAGTTGGAAGTGTTGGTGAGGCTTATCCTTCAGCTAAATTTTTATCTGCTGGAGATAAGATTACAGAAGTAAATGGTATAAAAGTTGATACATGGGATTCTCTAGGCTTAGTAATGAATGATGTTGCAAAAGAAGGTAAAACCTCAATTACTGTTAGCTATGAGCATGAAGGTCAAATTAAGACCGAAGAATGTGGTGTCTATATTGTCTTAAACAGCTTTGGTCTTTCTAATATGCAAATTGATGATAAGGCCTCAGCATATGAAAAGGGTGCACAAATTGGTAATTTAAGCCTTAAATATGGTACTGGTAAGGAAAAGGTTACTCCTTCAGATGATGAGCCAGTATTAAAAAATGGTGATTATATCACAGCTATTAAGCTTCATGGTGAGTCTAATTGGATTGAAATTAATAATTGGTCAGATTTAATTACTAATTTAAATGCTTATACTGATGTTGTATCAATTGATTATAAATTCTATAGCCAAGATAAGGCTAAGGAGATAGAAGCACAAACACCTATTTATTCCTATTCAGATGCTTTATTATCTGGTCAGGATATTATCAAGCTTAAGGCCTATATTGGAATTTCTCCTGAATATCACTTTGATTTTTGGGGCTGTACAAAGGCTGGCTTTAAGCAGTTTGGTGAATCATCACTTGTTATTTTCTCAACTCTTAAGGAGCTAATTGCGCCATCTGCTAATATTAGAGAGGTTGGTATTTCTGATCTTTCTGGTGTTGTTGGTATCTTTAGTCTCGTATCACAAACATTAAGTAGAGGCTTCTTGTCATATTTATCCTTAATAGCTTTATTATCAGTTAATATTGGTATTATGAATTTCTTACCAATTCCGGCCTTAGATGGAGGAAGAGCTGTCTTCCTAATTTATGAGGCTATTACTCATAAGAAGCCAAATAAAAAGCTTGAAACAATTTTAAATAATATCGTCTTTATTTTATTACTGATATTATTTGTTTTTGTAACATATAATGATATTTTAAGATTATTTAAAAAATAAAAAATTAGATGCTTAACAATTAAGCATCTTTTTTTACTTAAAAGTGTTTTTTCTACAAAAACACTTGTTTATCTACAAAAAACAAGTATAATATTAGCTAGAGGTGGATAGAATGTATTTTTCAACAAGAGGTGATGAGAGGCTAACGGCTTCTCAAGCAATTATTAAGGGATTAGCATCAGATGGAGGGCTTTTTATTTTTGATAAGCTTCCTGATATTAGATATAATGAGAATTTTTTAAAGCTAGATTATAAAAGCCTTGCCAAAAAGATCTTAAAAGCTTTTTTAGATGATTATACAGAAGAGGAAATAGCTTATTGTGTTGATAGTGCTTATAACGATAAGGCCTTTAATGAGGGTGAGCTTTCCTTTGATTTGGCCGATTCCTTTGGCTTTTTAAACTTATATAAGGGACCAACCTTCGCATTTAAGGATATGGCCTTACAAATTCTTCCATATTTACTTAGTGTCGCTAAAAAGAAGAATAATATTAAGGAGCATACCATTATTTTAACTGCTACATCTGGTGATACTGGTAGTGCAGCTTTATGTGGCTTTAGCGCTCTTTCTGATATTAGCGTTGTTGTTCTTTATCCGCATCAGGCTATTTCTAAAATCCAAGAGGCGCAAATGCTAAGCTTTAATTCTGATAATGCCTTTTCTATGGCAGTTAAGGGTAATTTTGATGATTGTCAAAGATCGGTAAAGGATATCTTTAATACTGTTAA
>URFB01000040.1 GCA_900547045.1 uncultured Mollicutes bacterium | reverse complement strand
TCCCTATGATAAAGAAAAGAAGATAGATCGTGCCTATTATGAGGGCTTTATTATCGCTAATGATATAAAGGCTAAGCTTGGAAGCTATATGGTTTATAATAAGAAATTAAATGGCTTTAGAGCGGCTGAATATGATGATTTTTGTATTATTCTTGACCGTAAGGACCACTTTGAAATTTTTAAAAGAGTTCTTGAGGCTTCCAATATTCCGGTTGTAATATACGCAGATAATACGGTTTCAGATTCCTACCCTGCGATGGTTATTTTAAATATTTTACGTTTGATTAGCTATCATTTTGAGTCAAGCTTTACAAGTGACTATTATCACGCGCTTACAAGCGTTTTAAGATCATTCATATGTGAAAAATCTGATGAGGAAATATTTGAAATTGTATCTAAAAGAAAGCTTGATAATGAGGTATCAAAAAAAGCGCGTACGCTATCTTATTTGATTGATACAACTGATTGTGCAAGTATTTTAAATGAGGCGCTTGAAATGTTTGATTTTTATAGCAAAATCAAGCTTGTATCAAACATTAATGACGCCCTTCACGCAGCGGAATTTATCGTTAATAAGCTTAGTGAGCTTGCTAAAATGGGCTACCATTTTACCCAAATTGTAGAAGAGCTAGGCCTTCTTATTAAATCTGCTGATGATGCTAAGTATTCAATGGATGTATCAACCGCTCATGGTGTCAAAATGATGAATATTCATAAATCAAAGGGCCTTGAGTATCCTATTTGTTACTTTGCTGATTTTAATCATGCCTATAATAAGTCTAACATAAAGGCTTCAACTGGCTTTGACCTCAAGTATGGTATTTATACGCAAATTAACGATGGTGGTATCGATGATACGATGATTAAGACGCTTTATAATGATGCTTGGACAAAAGAGACAGTATCTGAAAGGCTAAGATTATTTTATGTAGCTCTTACAAGAGCGCGTGAGAAGATGATTTTCATTCGTGATGAAACTAATTACAAGGATGCTATGGATACGGATATGCAATCATCCTTTGGACAATATTTTGATTATATTGAGGATAAGGCACCTAATATTTTCAAAAATAAAATTCATTTGAAGGAAGCTTATTTTGATAAGCTTGATGTAAAGGCGATTGAGGGGCATTTCTATTCCTTAGGTCTTAAGGAAAATCTGCAAATGAAATATGAGGTCTTAAATTTAGATATCAAGAAGATTAAAAATGACCATATTTCTAAGCGAATGAATAAGATTTCTAATAAGCAATTAGACCAAATGCTTGATAAGGGTATTAATTTACACTATATTTTAGAAATGCTTAATTTTAAGCATCCTTTTGACTCCCTTGAGGAGATGAATCTTGATCAAAATACGAAAAAAGTTATTGAAAATGTTTTAAAAATGGATTTAATGAAAAATATTTCGCAAGCTAAAACTTTACACGAATACGAGTTTTCTAGTATAATAGATAACAAAGCATACCATGGAATTATCGATTTACTTGTAATTTATGATGATCATATTGATATTATTGATTACAAGCTTAAGAATTTTGATGATGAGGCATATGATAGACAGCTTAAATTATATAAGGATTATATTAATTCTAAAGCAAACAAGCCAGTTAAATGTCATTTGCTATCGATAATCGATGCTAAATCACGTGAAGTTGAGGTATAATTTAATGAATTATTATCGTATTGGAAAAATATTAAATACTCATGGTCTTAAGGGGGATCTTAAGATCATGGTTGTATCTGATTTTGAAAGATTTAATGTTAATGATAAGGTCTATTTATACTATAAGGATGAATATATTCCACTAATTGTCAAGAAAAGAAGCGATTATCCACCTCATATCCTTGTTCGTTTTGAGGGGCTTGAGGATATTAACCTTGTAGAAAAGTATAAGGGCTATGAGCTATTTATTAGTGAGGAGGAGCAAGGAGCTTTAGATGAGGGTGAATATTATTTTCATGAGCTAATTGGCCTTGATGCCTATAATGATCGAGCTGATTACAGGGGTAAGGTTGAGGACGTAAGAGAGGTTCCTCAGGGATACCTACTTGTAATTAGAACAGAAAATGGTAAAAAGGCTTTAGTACCATTCCGTGATGAATTCATTTCTAAGGTTACTAAGGAACGTGTTATTATTAAGGAAATTGAGGGCTTATTTTAATGAAAATAACAATTGTAACCTTATTTCCTCACATGTTTGAGGGCTTTTTAACTGAATCAATTATTAAAAGAACCATTGATAAGGGTCTTATTGAGTTTAAGATTGTTGATTTAAGAGAGTATTCACAAGATAAGCATCATCATGTTGATGACACACCATATGGTGGTGGTGCTGGAATGGTTTTAAAGTGTGATATTATGGATCGCTGTCTTGAGGCTAATCGCAGTCCTTCCTCTCATATTTGTCTTATGACTCCTCAGGGCCATCAGTATAAGCAGGAGGATGCTAGAAGACTAAGTAAATTAGATGATATTATTCTTGTTTGTGGGCATTACGAGGGCTTTGATGAAAGAATTAGAGATTATGTTGATGAGGAAATCTCCATTGGTGATTTCGTTTTAACTGGTGGAGAGCTTCCGTCAATGGTAATTTCTGATAGTATTACAAGGCTACTTGATGGAGCTATTTTAAAGGATTCCTATGAGGGTGATTCCTATTCAAATGGTCTTTTAGAATATCCTCAATATACAAGACCTCAAAGCTACAAGGGAATATCAGTACCCTTCGTTCTTCAAAATGGTAATCATAAGGAAATTAATCGCTGGCGTCAAAAGGAATCATTAAGAAGAACCTATTTAAGACGTCCGGATTTGCTTGAAAAATATCAAATGACAAAGGACGATTACAAGCTACTTGATGAAATCAAGTCAGAAGAAGAAAAATAAACTAAATTGTAAAAAAACAATTGACAGGCTTATAGCTTTATGCTAAAATACAAAAGGCTAGAAAGCTAGTCAATGCACATTATTCCGCTGAAGAGACAACGCTTCATGAATTTTGGGTGATAAGGAGCGTGAAAATTATGGCAAAGGGTCAAGCATTAATTAATGAGATTACTGCACAATACCTAAAGAAAGATGTACCAGCATTCCGTCCAGGTGACAATGTTAAGGTATATGTTAAAATTGTAGAAGGAGATACTCATCGTATCCAAGTTTTCGAAGGTTTAGTAATTAAGCGTCAAGGTGGAGGTATTTCTGAAACTTTCACTGTTCGTAAGATTTCTTACGGTATTGGTGTTGAGCGTACATTCCCTGTACATGCACCAATCATTGACAAGATTGAGGTTACTCGTCTTGGTAAGGTTCGTAGAGCTAAGTTACATTATATTCGTACACTTTCTGCAAAAGCATCTCGTATCAAAGAGCGTCGATAATGAGATTAAGGATCAGGATTATTTCTGGTCCTTTTTTGTTAACTTGCAATCTATTTGTTTTTAGAGTATAATAACTTAGACTTAAAAAAGGAAATGAGATGATCTTGTGAAATTAAAGAAAAAGCTAAAGCCTCAATTTCTAATAATTATATCTTTTTTATGTGTTATATTAGTCGGAACACTTATTTTATTACTTCCGATTTCAACTAAGGATCGAAAGGGGCTCCCCTTCATAGATGCCTTATTCCTTGCGACCTCATCAACCTGCGTAACTGGTCTTTCGACGGTTTCGGTGGGAGAAGCATTATCAACCTTCGGTCATTTAACCGTTTTAATTATGATTGAAATTGGTGGTCTTTCGTTTTTAACCCTAGTTTCTTTTATATATTCCCTTGTTGGTGCTAAAATCGGTATTTCAAGCCGTCTTTTAATGAAGGAAACATTAAATCAGGATACAAGCCGAGGAGTAGTACAGCTTGTTAAAAAGGTTGTACCGCTTGCGGTTATAATTCAATTAATTGGAATCTTATTATTATTTTTAATCTTTAAATTTAGATATGATTATAGCTTTGTTACATCCTTAAAATATGGCTTATTCCATGCGGTTTCAGCCTTTAATAATGCGGGTATTGATATTTTTAGAAATGAAATGCCATCCCTAATTCCCTATTCATCTGATGTAATGCTTAATATTATTATTATGGTTTTAATTACCTTAGGTGGACTTGGCTTTATTGTTATTATTGATGTTTTATCAAAAAGAAGATGGTATAAGCTTCAGCTTCATACTAAGCTTGTATTAATTGTAACTATTATTATTTTAGTTACAGGAGCACTTGGCTATAAGCTATTCTTTTATTTATCAGGTGATAATATTACTTGGCTACAGGCCTTTTTCCAAAGTGTTACAACTAGAACGGCAGGATTTGCTTCAATTGATCAGGCAAGAGTAGAAGCTTGTAAGCCCGCTTATCTTTTAAGTGTTATTCAAATGTTTATCGGTGCATCCCCTTGCTCAACCGGTGGTGGACTTAAAACGACAACATTTTCAGTTATAATTATATCAATTTTATGCTTCTCTAAGGGTCAAACACCTAATGTATTTAAGCGTAAAATTAATCAACAAACAATTAATAAGGTTTTCATCCTATTTGTTGTTGAGATTTCCTATCTTGCATTAGCTATTTTATTGGCATGTGCCTTCGAGGCCAAATCACCATTCAGCCTTGAGTCAATTGCCTATGAGGTGATTTCAGCCTTTGATACCGTAGGTCTTAGTACCGGTATTACCTCAAGTCTTAATGTAGCTACTAAAATTTTGATTATTATTACAATGTTTATTGGTCGTTTAGGACCACTTACCTTTATTTCAATGTGGACATCAAGAACTAATTTAATTATGAGTCGTGATGTTAAATTTGTTGAAGGAAAAATTCTTATAGGATAATTGGAGGATAATTATGGGAAAGAATTATATGGTTATCGGGCTTGGACGCTTAGGTACGTCGATTGTTAAGGAATTATCATTACATACTAAGGATATCATTGGTGTGGATGTTGATGAGGCCTGTGTTAATCAGGTATCTGAATATATTGAGCAATGCTTTGTATGTGATTCAACTAAAAAAAGAATTCTTGAAGAAATTGGAGCTAAGAATATTGACCACGCAGTTGTAGCGATTGGTAATAACCTTCAGGCTACCATTCTTACAACGATCAATTTAAAGGAGCTTGGCGTTAAGTATATTACGGTTCGTGTTGATGATTCTGAGTATTCTAATGTACTAGAGAGGCTTGGAGCGGATGAGGTTTTAATTCCTGAGAATGATGCTGGACGTCAATATGCTAAGCAAATTCTATCAGATACAATGCTTGATTATTATTCAATTGACCAGGAGCATGCGATTGTACAAATCGCAATTCCTTCGGACTTTGAGGAGCATAGCTTGCTAGAGTTAGATTATCGTAATAAATATGACATAAATATCGTAGGTATTATCAGGGATGGAAAATTCTTCCTTCCAAAGGGCTCTGATACCATTAAACCATCAGACGCTATTTTGGTTGTTGGAAGGAATTTAAAGATCACAAAATTTGATAAAGCTATTAATGGCTAATTAAATTATATAAAATAAAGGCTTAGGATTAAAAAACTTAAGCTTTTTATCTTTTGTGATGCTTTTTCCTTGGCAAATGCTTAAAAATAAATATAATCAAATCGTGGTGATATGAATGAAAATCGTTAATTTGAATTCACGTTCAGTTACAATTGAACTTGAAAGTAATACTCCCTACTATAATGAAAAGGAGTATGACATTATTTTAAATGGTAATTTTTTAAGAAAAGAAAAAAGAAATGTCTTTACAATCTATGACTTAAAGCCAGATGAAGAATATACTTTAAAGGCACAGGAGGAGATTTCCTTTATTACGCCTAAGGAGCCTTGGACGATTTACCTTAAGGATTTTAATCCATACGCTGATGGAGTAAATAATGATACAGCCTTTATTCAGGCCGCTATAATGGCTACTCCCTTTGGTGGGACCTTAATTATTGAAGATGGTACCTATCTTGTAACATCATTATATTTAAAATCAAATATTAATCTTTATTTAAAGAAGGGTGCTAAAATTTTAGCCTCAACTCAAAGAAGAGATTATCCCATTCATCCTTCCTATGCCAATATCGGTCTTTGGGAGGGAGCTGAGGTTAATAATTTTGCTTCAACCCTAAATTTTGTGGACAGTGAAAACATTACTGTTTATGGTGAGGGTGAAATTGATGGTCAGGCTGAAAATGGTGATTGGTATATAAATCACCGTCAAATGAATATCGCTTGGCGTGGACATTCCATCTTTATGGTAAGATCAAGCAATATAAGTATTATTGGTCTTTATGTTCATAATACCCAAGCCTGGGCTATTCATCCTTATATGTCATCCCATCTTAATTTTTATAATTTAGAGCTTAAGAATAACCCTAAGATGCCTACAACTGATGGTATCGACCCTGATTGCTCAAGTAATATTGAAATTAAGGGCTGTAAGTTTTCTGTAGGTGATGATTGTATTGCGATTAAATCGGGCACCTATGATTTAGCTTTAAAATATAAAAAAGCCTCTAGTGATATTTTAATTGAAAATAATCTCATGGCTGATGGTCATGGTGGCGTTGTATTTGGAAGTGAATCCTCGGGAGGAATTAATAATATAACCGTAAGAAGATGCCTATTTGAAAATACTGATCGCGGGCTTCGTATTAAGACCAGAAGAGGAAGAGGAAATATTGGGCAAATTGATAATATTATTTTTGATGATATTCTAATGAAAAATGTTTTAACCCCATTTGTTATTAATAGCTACTACAATATGGGACCTAAGGGTGGTCATACGGAGTATGTGTGGACAACTAAGGCCTTAAAGGTAGATGAATATACACCGGTACTTGGAAAATTCCATTTTTCAAATATGAAATGCGAGGGTGTAAGCATCGCCGCCGGAGTTTTTTTAGGTCTTGCGGAAATGCCAATCAAATTAGTTTCATTTGAAAATGTTTCATTTAGCTATAATGAGGATGCTGAAGAAGGCATTCCTTGTATGATGGAGCATCCCTATAAAATGAAAAAGGCAGGTATTTTTTGCCTAAACGTAGATAAGCTTGAAACTAAAAATGTAACATTTGCTGGTGTTAGTGGAAAAGAAATTATAAAGGAGTGGACTAAATAATATGTTTCTTTCTATTTTTAATAATTTAGCATTTACATGTAATGCAGTGCTTCCCATTATTTTATTGATTTTATTGGGCTATTTTTTGAAGAAAATCAAATTGGTTCCGGATTCATTTTGGAGGCTAGCTAATAAGTTATGCTTTAAGATTTGTATCCCTGCCATGCTTTTTATAAATATCTATCAAACCGAAAATATTTCAGAAATAGGCAGGCAATGGAAGGTTGTAGTCTTTTCTATGGTAGCGATTCTGCTTGTGTTTGGTTTTGGTCTTTTATATGTTCTTTTATTTATCAAGGAAAATAGACAAAAGGGTGTAATTTTACAGTGTATTTTTAGATCTAATTTCGCCATTATCGGTATTTCACTTGTTGAATCACTTGCTGGTGGTAATGCTGAGGCAAAGATTGTAGCCGCTGTACTTTCAGCTACCTCAATTCCTTTGTTTAATATTTTAGCGATTGTATCCCTATCTATTTTTGTTAAGGACGAAGATAAGAAGGTTAGCGTTAAGGATATTTTGCTTAAGATTGTAAAAAATCCATTGATTATTGGTGTATTCTTAGGAATTGTAGCCTTAGGAATTAGATCCCTTCTTACAATTGGAAGAGAAACTCCTTTATTTACAATTAAGAATAATATTCCTTTCCTATATACAACCATTAATAATCTTAAGGGTATTGCATCTTCACTTGCCCTACTTGCCCTTGGTGGTGACTTTACCTTCAGTGCCATTTCTCGTCTTAAGAAGCAAATCATTGCCGGAACCCTTGCGCGAGTTTTAATTGTTCCTATTACTTGTCTTTTAGTTGCCTATTTTCTTAATAAGAGTGGTAGCTTCCTTGGAATGGATAGTAGCATATGCTTCCCAGCCCTAATTGCTCTATTTGGTACCCCAGTTGCGGTATCATCTGCCCCAATGGCTGCGGAAATGAACAACGATGATGAGCTTGCAGGTCAGCTAGTTGTATGGACATCTATTTCATCCGCTCTAACCCTATTTTTAATTATCTTTGCTTGCTCATTGCTTGGCATCTTTGCAATTTAATACTTTTAGAAGAGTGAATTACATAGTATGTTGTTCCTCTTTTTTTATGTTACTATTTAAATTTTATGTTACTATTAAAAAAATTATGCTATAATGATTTTAAAGATGATAGATAGTTGGGAGTTATAAATTAAAAAAAGAAAAAGGATAAATTGTAAATACTATTTAAATGATTAATTAAAACATTGAATTTTAAATTTATAGAAATTTTGTGTCAGGAGTATAGAACTTTTTTAATAGTATTTGTAAATATTAAGTTAATCAATAAGAGGGAGGATAAAATGACATAAAACAATTTAATTAGCAAAATAAGTAAAAAAATTAAAGGAGAAGTAAGGATAATGAAGAAAATTATTTGTTTGATGTTTATTTGTTTAACTACTTTTATAATTGTTAGTAAAAGTAGTGCAGGAAATGTAGTAGATGATGAAATTGGGTCATATACTGATAGTGATTATATGTATGGGAAATATAGTAGCTATACAATTTATGACTATTTAGAATCGTATTTATCAGCCAAGGAATTTATGAGTCATAATTTTAATGGTAATGTTGAATATGTTGGTTTAAATGGTTTGATTGATAATTATACGGAAGTTATAAAAAATAATTTATGGGGTTCAAACATAAAGTATTATGGCTTTTCGAAAAGTGAGGATTATGTATATGAAATAATCGCTGACGATCCAATTGTAAGTATTATTTCTAAAAAATATTTTATG
>URFB01000039.1 GCA_900547045.1 uncultured Mollicutes bacterium | reverse complement strand
CCAGATATTTCGCTACCAATTGTAACGCCAAAGCCTTTATTAATGATGGAATTAGAAATAGTTATATCGTGGCATGAACGATTAACCCTTATTCCATCATAATCACGACCTGATTTGATACAAATTGAATCATCATTACAGTTAGTTTCAACCTTATTTACTAAAACATTATAGGAAGAATCAATATCGATACCATCCGTTGAAGGTGAATTTAGGGCTTCTGACTTAATTTTAACATTCTCAATTACAATATCATTCGAATAAAGAATATGAATATTCCAAAAGCCAGATTCGGTTGAGCATATATCCTTAATTGTGACATTTGAAGAGTTTTGAACTAAGAGATTACGAGGCCTTTTACAATCGTAGTCAGCTGCGAAGCGTAGGCCCTTTGCATCATAGATTTTGCGGTAGCCCCCCTTCATATCATCGCCCCAGTATTTAGCCCACCAATAAGGACCAGAACCATTTAAAATTCCCGGTCCCTTAATCATTACATTCTTAGTATCAATAACATTTAACAAAGCGGGATACCAATCCATCTCAATTCCTGCAACACGAGTTTTAATATCATGATATAAAGACTCATCGGTTGTTGCCTTAAGAATGGCACCCTCCTCAAATTCTAGCTCTAAAGGACCTTTAATAAATAAAGGAGCCGTTTCATAAAGACCTTTCTTAATAATTAATTTTGCTTTTGAACTAATGGCCTCGTTAATTTTAGCCTGAAGATCATCATTTTTTTCTATATATATTGTTTTCATATTATTTAATAATTTGAATAATAGTAATAAACATTGAATTAAGTCGATTTAAATCGGCAATAATATCATTTAAAGCCTTAGCATATGAGGCATTTTCAGATAAATCAAGCTTTCTTATTTGCTTATTAACCTTTTCAATAAGCTTTAAGGCATCATTAACATCGGTTAAAGTTGTCTTTTCACCAATGTCCTGTAAAGCTATAGTCACACTAGAAAGAACAAAAATTGTTTTCTTTAAATTATCATGAGGCTTCCTATCCTTTAAAGTCTTTTGCATCATTTCAAGACGAGTTATTTCACGACCAAGCTTAGCCTGTATCTTCGTGTATCCTTTTTTAGCATAGCCATTCAATTTTAAGTAAATAAGAAAGATAAGAATGGTTATAACTAAAATTGAATACCAAATGATAGCTTCCTTAACAGAATATTGTTCAGCAAGTAGAGTCATTATAATTCCTCCTTCTTATTAGGCATATCCTTAATATGAACATCAAGCTGATTGTAATCAATTGAAATATTGGCATCAACTAAGGCATCTAGGATTTGCTCGTTTAGATCATATAAAGTAGACCAATAATTTTCACATTGAGTCCAGCACTTTAAGGTATATACAAGATTGGAATCGCCATATTCGGTAAGACGAACGCTTGGCTCAGGATTCTTTAAAACGTTCTTTTGCTTAGCCACAACCCCAAGCACAAGCTTTTTAATTACCTCTGTTTTTGAGCCATAGGCTACTGGTACATCAATAGAAATTCTTCTTACTGGTAATCTTGAAAAATTCTTAATTGAGGAATTAATAGCCTGTGAATTAGGATATGTAATCATTAGGCCATCAGTTGTTTTAAGAACAGTATTAAACATTGTAATAGAGATAATAGTACCCTCTACATCACCAATTTTGACATATTCTCCTTCAACAAAGGGCTTAGTTGTTACAAGTAAAAAGCCATTAGCAATACCCTTAATTACATCCTGTAAGGCAAGAGAAACACCTAGTGATATAACTGAGGCGATTGTTACAACTGATTCCGTTGAAATACCAAGAATCTTTAATACTGATACAATTAAAACAATAATTAAAACGATATTTAAAATTGAAATAATAAAGTTAGGAATTGTTTTTTCAATTTTAGAGCGATTAACAGATCTTTTAAGGAGATTAATGATAATACGAATTATCATATATCCAACAAGAACATAAATAATTGCCATTGCAAGCTCTACGCCTGATCCAAGGGCATAATTTTTTAATTTATTTAAAAAACTCATACAAAATCCTTTCATAAATAAAGGCTCAATTGAGCCTAATTATAAACTATAAAGCATTTTTACCTCATGTGGCCTTAAAGGACGATAATCACCCTTACTCATTCCTTCACAAGAAACACATGCAAAGCGAACACGACGAAGCTTCTTAACATCAAAGCCAATAGCCTCAAACATACGTCTAACCTGACGGTTACGACCCTCAGTAATGATAATACGAACTAAAGTTGTACCATATTGCTTATCATACTCTTCAATGAAAACCTGAGCAGGCTTTGTTTGAACGCCATCAAGCATAATACCCTTTTTAAGCTTAGCAACCATGTCTAGGCCTAAGTGTCCATTAACACGAGCTAAATACTCCTTTTCAATATTATTTGAGGAATTAATTAATCTATTCATTAGCTCCCCATCATTTGTCATTAATAATACGCCTGATGTATCATAATCCAAACGACCGATTGGGAAAATACGGTTCTTCTTTACCTCAGCCTGCATTAAATCCATAACTGTACGACGACCTAAATCATCATGAGCAGTAGTAAGATATCCTGTTGGCTTATAAAGAACAAAGTAAACCTTATCCTCTTTAACAATTAATTTCCCATCAACCTTAATTTCATCAGTTAAATAAGCCTTTCTTCCAAGCTCAGTCACAACCTCACCATTAACGGTAACCTTACCATCTAGAATTAGCTTTTCACTAGCACGACGTGAGGCAACACCACACATCGCCATAATTTTTTGTAAACGAATAGCTTCTGCCATTAAAATCATCTCGACTTTCTTTATTTATTTTCAATTTATTATAGCATATATATAAAAAAAAAGACACAGGAAAATTTTCCTATGTCTTATTCTATACTATGCTCAAAGTTTAATTACATTGATTCATGAATAGTACGGCTGATAACATCATCTTGTTGTTCCTTTGTTAACTTGATGAAGTTTACAGCGTATCCTGATACACGAATTGTAAGTTGAGGATACTTCTCAGGGTGCTTTTGAGCATCTAGTAATGTTTCACGATTAAATACGTTAACATTTAAGTGGTATCCACCATCAGATACATAAGTATCTAGCATTTGAACTAAATTATCTACCTTTTGTGACATTTTTCTTTACCTCCGAAATTAGTCTTCATCCTTACCAAGTGAGTTTGGTGTAATTGAGAATGTATTAGAAATACCATCTCTTGAATACTCATATGGAAGCTTAGCTACTGATTCAAGTGATGCTAGAGCACCATGAGAATCACGTCCATGCATTGGGTTAGCACCTGGAGCTAATGGTTGACCTGCCTTACGTCCATCAGGAGTATTACCAGTCTTCTTACCATAAACTACGTTAGAAGTGATTGTTAAAATTGACATTGTAGGAACTGACTCACGGTATGTATAGTGCTTTCTAATCATGTTCATGAATGTTTTAACTAGCCATACAGCAATTTCGTCTACACGGTCATCATTGTTACCATACTTAGGGAAATCTCCTTCAGTCTTGAAGTCAACAATTAAGCCTTCAGCATCACGAATAGGAGTTACCTTTGCATACTTGATAGCTGATAAAGAGTCTACTGCACATGAAAGACCTGCAACACCTGTTGCGAAGAAACGACCAACCTTAGTATCATGTAAAGCCATTTCAAGAGCTTCATATGAATACTTATCATGCATATAGTGAATTAGATTTAATGTATTAACATAAACATCTGCTAACCATTCCATCATTACTTCATACTTATGCTTAACATCTTCATAAACTAGTTGTCCATCTCCTAAAATTGGTTGATATTCAGGTCCTACTTGCATAGCCTTACCAGTAACCTTATCCTTCATAAGCTCATCCTTACCACCATTCATAGCGTATAGTAAGCACTTAGCTAAATTAGCACGAGCACCGAAGAATTGCATATCCTTACCAACTCTCATTGAAGATACGCAGCAAGCGATACAGTAATCATCACCCATTTCAGGACGCATTAATTCATCTGATTCATATTGAATTGATGAAGTCTTAATAGAGATATCAGCACAGAATTGCTTAAATCCCATAGGTAATCTCTTAGACCATAGAACTGTTAAATTTGGTTCTGGAGCTGGTCCTAAGTTTTGAAGTGTATGTAGTACACGGAAGCTGTTCTTAGTAACTAATGTACGTCCATCAGTTCCCATACCACCAATTGATTCAGTTACCCATGTTGGGTCTCCTGAGAATAGTTCATTATAAGACTCAATACGAGCGAATCTTACCATACGAAGCTTCATAATGAAGTGGTCCATTAACTCTTGAGCCTCAGACTCAGTTAAGATACCTCTCTTCATATCTCTTTCGATATAAATATCTAAGAATGTAGAGTTACGTCCGATTGACATAGCTGCACCATTTTGATCCTTAACAGCAGCTAGGTAACCAAAGTATAACCATTGAATTGCTTCTTTTGCATTTTCAGCTGGACGAGAAATATCGAATCCATAGCTTGCAGCCATTTCAGTTAAAGCCTTTAAAGCCTTAATTTGTTCTGCAACTTCCTCACGATCACGAACGCGATCAGGAGTCATTTCGCCACAAATAAGTGACTTATCTAATTCCTTATGCTTAATTAAATATGCAGTACCATAAAGAGCAATACGACGATAATCACCAACGATACGTCCACGACCATATGTATCAGGTAGACCTGTTAAAATGTGTGCTGAACGACAAGCTCTCATTTCAGGAGTGTAGCAATCAAATACTCCGTCATTGTGAGTCTTACGATACTTAGTGAAAATTTCATGAATTCTATCAGTTACTTGGTATCCATATTGAGCAGCAGCTTGCTCAGCCATCTTAATACCACCAAATGGCATTAAAGCTCTCTTTAAAGGAGCATCTGTTTGAAGACCAACGATCTTCTCAAGATCCTTATCAATGTAGCCTGGCTTGTGTGAATTAACTTGAGAAACGATATCGATATCGCAATCAAGAACTCCACCTTTAGCACGCTCTTGAGCCATTAAATCAAGAACCTCATTCCATAATTTCTTAGTAGCATCTGTTGCAGGTGCTAAGAAGCTTGCATCTCCCTCATAAGGAGTATAGTTTCTTTGGATGAAATCACGAGTATTTACTTCGTCATTAGACCATTTTCCAAGGGTGAAACCTTCCCATGCTTTGTTCATAGTATTAACCTCTTTCTTAATTTAAAATTATTAACTATTTATTGGATAGCCACAAAAAATTATTTTTCCAACTTTCCGTCACATATTATCACATACTAGCACTATTTTGTCAAGAAATATGCTCGTAAAATTAGTTTTTTTCTATTTTATCTCATTAATCTTTGCATCAAGCCAAAGCTCAAGAATTTCCTCTGGCTGATAGCCCTTGCAGCGAGCCTTAATTTCGCCATCCTTTGTTACAAGAATTGTTGGGGCAGTTTGAACATCAAATAGCTCCATTAAATCAAGAGTGTTTTCATCTGCCTCAATGTGGACAAGACGGCAATCATCTCTTTGACCAATTATTTCCTGTAGCACTGGCATTAATGATAGGCAATTTGCACATGAATTTCCCGAAATCTCAATTACACAAATCCCCTTTAATTCTTCTTTATAATTTTTAACTGTAATCATTGTTTTACCACCTTTAAAATTTCTCTTGCATGTAAAACCTGCTCTTTAGTAGGGGGTTCAACTCCCTTTAAACGATAAGGAATTCCAAGCTTTTCATATTTTACAATTCCCATTGTATGATAAGGTAATACCTCAACCTTATCAACTGTCTTTAAGGTATCAATAAATGCCTTAAGCTCATAAAGCTCTGTATCATCTGTTGTAATACCTGGCACAAGAACGTGACGAATCCACATATGCTTATCATGATCAGATAGCCATTTTGCAAAGGCTAGTGTATTATCATTATAAACACCTGTGAGCTCCTTATGACCTTCACGATTAATATGCTTAATATCTAATAAGAATAAATCAGCATATTTAATTAGCTCCTCATGCTTTTTAACACTTTCAGGATCCTCAGGATTAAAAATATAACCTGACGTATCAACTGCAGTTCTTACACCTTGCTCATGGAATAATTTTAAAAGCTCGATTGCAAAATCTATTTGAAGCAATGGCTCACCACCAGTAATAGTGACACCACCCTTATCTCCCCAATATCCTTTGTATCTAATAGCTTGATTTACTATATCCTGTGCTTCCCATTCCTCTGCACCGTCTTGACTCCAGGTATCTGGGTTATGGCAGTACTTACATCTTAATGGGCAGCCCTTAAAAAATATAACATAACGAATTCCTGGTCCATCAACTGTACCAAAAGATTCAAATGAATGAATTTTACCCTTCATATTAACACCTCGCTAGGAGTATAACATTTTTTATTAATTTTCTCAATCAATTTACATTTAATGCTAAAAAATAAAAAAATGCTCATCATCTATAGTATGAGATAAATGATAAGACATAATACAAAAATTATTAAATTTACGCTTAAAGCTATAATAAAGCACTTCTTCATTGATTTTAATTTAAATGATGATAAATAAAAGCTAATTACATAAATCGAGGCATCAGTTGAACCCTGTAAAATACTTGATACATAGCCAAGCTTTGAATCGGCACCATATTCATTATATACTTTAATCATAAAAGCTAGAGATGCTTGACTAGATATTGGTCTAATTAAAGCCTGAGCAATCAAATCCGCCGGAATTTTTACTGACCTAAAGATAAATTCAATTAGTCCTGAGGATCTTAGCATATTTACACAAATATACATCGCAAGCATGGAAGGAGCTACCCTTAAGGAGCTTTTAAAGCCATCCTTTATTCCTACTATAAAGGAATCATAGGAATTGTTTTTATTTATAAGGCTTAAGCTAAATACGATTATAAATATAATAGGTATAACATATTTACTTATCATATTTAACAAGCACCTTATTTAAGCAAATGGTAATTATAAAAGCTAAAAGGCTTAATAAAAAGGAAGGTAAAATTATATCAAAGGCATTATTTATATATGATCCTCTAATAGCTAAAATCCCTTGAGGAAGAAGACAAAATCCAGAAGCATTAAGGGTTAAAAAGGTGATAATTGCATTATAGTCCTTCTTAGCTACTAAGGATTCCATCGCTTTTAATCCTGCGGATGTAGCCGCACCATTAATTCCTAAAAAATTACAAAGCAAATTAAGTGAAATAATATCAATATCATCATTATTAAGGCTTAAAAATAAACGAGACATTGGATTTCTTAAAAAGCTAGTTAAATGCTTTATAATTCCACAATCATATGCAACCTGATGCTAGCCTGAAAACAGCATTACACTAGCAGATGTATTTATAACAAGCTTAATCCCCTCTAAGGGTATTTCAAGTAGGCTGTTAGATGCAAGCTCACTTCTTCCGGTAAATACTAAAAAGGAAATTGCAGCAATAAATATTATGGCAAATAATTTATTCAAAATATCACCATTTAATTTTATGGATTATTTCTTATAATATGAAAAAAATCTACCCTTGCCTGATAGATTCATTTTTTTATTTATTTTGTATTAATTGGAAGTAAAATTAATAATACAGGATATATTACAAAAATATAGTAATATACATATTTAAAGCATTGTGTATTATTAATACCTACTAATATATATAAGGCAATTACTGCAGCTACAATTAAAAGCGTAATTACTTTTTTTAAGATTATATTATGAATAAAAATATATGCTAGGCTATAAATAATTACAAGTCCAAGCATAATCCATAGCCAGTATGAAGACTTTGCAATGCTAAGCATTGAAAAAGATATAATCTCTTCATCTTCAGATTTTACTGCATACATAGGATATGCGATAAATAGAATTATTCCAAGAATTGATAGAATAATTGCTAAGACCTCTTTTGTTTTAACGTGAAGATCTAATGACTTAGATGAATCTAGTTCCATAGTAGACACCAAGGCTTCGTTTTTTGATATTACAGACATTACCGGAATGGCTAGGAAATATAAAACGACAAACTCACCAAGCCCTACTGTCCATACATTATACCAAAAGCCTACACCCCACATATCAAAAGCAAAACCAAGCTCAATAGGAACAATGATTGCATTTGAAATTACTGGGAACAATGCCGCAATTGGCATTTTTCTTACATAAATCATTGGAATGATTGCCAAAGTTGTTGCAAGAGTACCAAATAGCATATCATACCAGCCTAAGCTAGATGTTGTATTAGCAATAAAGCATCCTAAAATAAGACTTACAGCATACTTAGGATTTAAAACTACAAGTAATACTAATATTTCACTAATTCTAAACTGAATAGGTCCATATGAGATAGGTGCAAATATCCATGTTAGAGCAGCATACAATGCTGCAATTATTGCCGATTCCGCAATAAGCTTAATATTATTGTTTTTCATTTTTATTTCTCCTTGTTTTTTATTTTAAAAGATGGTTTGGCAAGAAACACCTTTACAAGGCTATATTATAGTGAAATTATAAAATTATTGCAAGAAAAATTTTAGCATTTTACATCTTCTATTAAATTTAGATTTTCAATTTTTGTAAAAACTTGAATGTAGCCACAATCATATGGTTTTAAAAGTGCAACATATAATCCATCAAGTCCTTCGACTGATGCTATAGTATACCATCTACCCTGATATTTAAGCTTAAGACCTTCCGCAACTAAATCCTTTTTTTCATTTGATGATTTAATTATAGTACCAGCATGAATTAACGAACCATCAACAGTTTCATAGAAAAGCTTTTCATTATTGTGCTTAATTCCCTTAACTAACTGTGAGCATGACCATACATTACCACTTTTAAAAATTTGATCATCAATTATTTGACGTTCACCATTATCACCTGAGATTAAATAAAACATTTTCATTTTCCTCCAAAATTAAACAATCTATTTACTAATTTCATTATATCATTGTTTTCATATTAAAGATGCATTTTTAGAAATATTTTAACATTAGAAAGCTTTTAGGACATTCAAGTCTATATAT
>URFB01000038.1 GCA_900547045.1 uncultured Mollicutes bacterium | reverse complement strand
GGATAATCAATTTTTTGTTGATAAGGAAGCGCTTATTGTTTATACAATAACGCCTGATGCAAGATACCGTCAATTTATTAATTTAGCCTGTAAGCTAAATGGTATTAATCTAGAGCCGGTTATTGAGCGCTTTAATGATGAAATTTATCCTTATGTTAATAATTATCTTGAGGTTTCGCCAATGGTTCAAAACAATTTTAAAATCTCGGATTTAGAAATTATTGCTTATTTTGATTATAGCAATAAAATCCTATCAGTTAGGGAAAGCTTTAAGCATGATGGAGCTGATATTAATAAGTCTGAATTTAAAAGTCAGGACCAAAGAAAATATGATGAGTATTTAGCATATCTAGAATCCTTAGGCTTTGAGGATGGTATTTGTCAGGCAGAGGATCATATCTTTGATTTTATGGCGATGGATTTTTCACATCTAAGAGAGCTTGCAAGTGTCTATTTGTCAGAATCAATTCAAAATCATCAGGTTGTTAATTTCCAAAAGCCAACGATTAAAATTCAATATCATAGTGGTATTATGGAATGCTTTATGGAGGATACGGAGTATGATGAGGAGGAGCTATTTAAGCTTTATCAGGCGATGAAGCTTCATAAAAAATATGTTCTTCTTAAAAATAATCGTATTGTTCAAATGGAAGATGATGAAATGGCCGTGGCTATGGATGAGCTTCATATTGATAAGAAGCATCCTTATGAATCAGTTGCCTTACCTATTTATCAGGCTTTATGTGCCTATGCCCATAAGGATATGATTAAAATTGATGATTATTTAAAGAAAATGATTGATGAGCTAACTGACTTTAAAAACGCAAGTATTAAGCTTCCTGGCCTTAATGCTAAGCTTCGTCCTTATCAAATTGAGGGCTATAATTGGCTTACCATTTTAGCTAAATATCACATGGGTGGTATTTTAGCTGATGATATGGGTTTAGGTAAAACCCTACAAATTATTAGCTTAATTACATCCTCAGATGATGCTAAGCCAAGTCTTATTGTTTGTCCAAAAAGCTTAATTTTTAACTGGAAGAATGAATTTGAAAAGTTTTCCCCAAACCTTGAGATCAAGCAAATTTATGGTAATACTAAGCTTCGTCAGGATTTAGTATCATCTATTTCTGGAGATAAAAAGCTGGTTTATATTACCGCCTATGATTCCTTAAGAAATGATATTGAGCTTTATAAGGATATCGTATTTAAATATATTATTCTTGATGAGGCTCAATATATTAAAAATGTACAGGCTGAAAAATCTCTAGCTGTTAAGAAGCTTAAGGGTGACTCTAAGTTTGCCCTAACAGGTACGCCAATTGAAAATAATGTAATTGATTTATGGTCTATCTTTGAATTTGTTATGCCAGGCTATTTTGAAGAGCTTCCTGTCTTTAGGGTTAAATATAATTCAAATGATAATTATCCTGCTCATATTGCCAAAAAGATTGCACCATTTGTGCTAAGAAGAACGAAGAATAATGTCTTGAAGGATTTACCTTCTAAATTTGAAACGATTATTCAGGCTCCAATGACAGTTGAGCAAAGAAAGCTTTATGATGCGCATCTAATGATGGCCCGTAATGCCTTAAATAATGGGGCTAAGGCCTTTGATATTTTGCCTTTTATTTTAAGACTAAGACAAATTTGTGTTGACCCAAGAACCTTCAAGGAGGAGTCATTTGAGGGTGGAAAGTTTCAAATGCTTAAGGAGCTTATTGTTAGATATATAGAAGAGGGACATAAGATTTTAATTTTCTCGCAGTTTGTTAAATGCTTAAATTTAATTGAAGAAATCCTTAAGAGTCTTCATTTAAAATATTTTATGATAACAGGTGAAACTAAGCCTGAAAAGCGTATTGAATATGCTAATCGTTTTAATGCAAGTGATGAAATTAAGGTCTTTTTGGTTTCCTTAAAGGCGGGCGGTACAGGCTTAAATTTAGTTGGTGCTGATGTGGTAATTCATATGGATCCTTGGTGGAATCAGGCGGTTGAGTCCCAGGCTACAGATAGAGCCTACCGGATTGGTCAAAAGCGTAATGTTGAGGTTGTTAAGCTTATTTGTGAAAATACTATCGAGGAAAGAGTTATTGAGCTTCAAAATATGAAGCGTGATATTATTGATAAGATTATCTCAAATGATGATTCCTCAATTACAAGCGCTAGCCTTGAGGATATCCACTTTGTTTTAAAATAGAAATTAATCTCCCTTGTGGAGATTTTTTTCATTATGCATAAAATAAAATGGTGATTTGATGGAAAATATAGTTGCGCTAATTACTCCCTTTAAGAATGATATGGTTGACTATCATGGCTTAAGAGAGCTTGTTTTAATGCATATAAGACAAAAGACTGATAAGCTTTTACTTTTAGGCACGACCTCAGAGGCGCCTTGCTTAAGCTATGAGGAAAAAAGAAAAATTATAAGCGAGGTATCAAGCCTTGCAAGTAATAAGATTGAGCTTATGGGAAGCCTTTGTGTTAATAATTTAAATAGCCTTAAGGCTGAGCTTAGCTTATATGAGGGAGTAAATATTAAAAGCTTTTTAGTTATTACACCCTATTATAATAAAGCTACTCCTGATGGTCTTTATGCTTATTTTAAGGAAGCAGCTTCAATTATTAATAAAGATATTATTATTTATGATGTTTTATCAAGAACAAATTATAATTTAAGCCTTGATGAGATAAAAAGGCTAATGACAATTAAAAATATTAAGGGTATTAAGCTTGCAAGCGCTGATGCTAAAAAAATAAGAGAGGTTTGTAGGCTTAGCTCTTCAAGCTTTAGGGTCTACTGTGGAGACGATTTAGCTATGATGGATTTTTTAGTCTATGGAGCAGATGGTACAATAAGTGTGATGTCTAATGTGATAAGTGAAATAATTAAAAAAATTATGGAATCATACAATAAGGGTGAGCATAAAGCTTCCTTAGAGCTTTTTAGAAAATATGAGGCTTTAATGGAAAAATGCTTAGGTCCTTTAAATCCCGTTGGTATTAAGGCTTTAATGAATGCCTTAGATATGCCAGCAGGATCCTTAAGGCTTCCTTTAAAGGAGAAGACGGGGCTTAAGGATGAGCTTTATGCTCTTTGGAGTTGATATAATTGATTGTAAAAAAATATGGTGGCTCATCACTGGCAAATAACACGAAAATAAAGCAGGTAGCCCAAAGTATTTCCTTGTGTCCTGACAAGCAAATAGTTGTTGTATCAGCGCCCTTTGGGATGACGAATAAGCTTTTGTCATGTGCATCAGATATCGCTAAGAATCCACCTGCTCGTGAGCTTGATCAAATGCTTGTAACAGGAGAAATGCTTAATGCCTCATTGCTTGCGATAGCTTTAATTAGCTTGGGTATTAGGGCTATATCCCTTAATGCCTATAGCTTAGGAATTTATGCAAGCTCTAATTATGGTAATGCTTTAATTAAGATGATTGATAAAAGAAGAATTGAGGATTTATTTTTAGAATATGATGTTATTGTAATAACAGGTTTTCAAGGAATATGTAATAAGGATTTTGTAACGCTAGGAAGAGGTGGATCTGATACAACTGCTTTAGCTATAGCTGCGATATTTGATGTAGATTGCTTAATTTATACGGATGTTAGTGGTGTCTATACAATCGATCCAAGAGAATCTAAAAGATATTTATGCTTAAAAAATATTTCGTATGACCAAATGCTTGAGCTTTCTCTTTCAGGAGGTAAGGTTTTATCTGAAAGAGCCGCAATGATTGCTAAAAATTATCAGGTTAAGACTAAAATTTTAAAATCGCTTGCTAAGGATGGCACAAATATTGTCCCAATTGAGGAAAATGGGCCAAGGGCTGTTTCCGTCATTTATCTTTCAAAAAAGAAAAATAATGACCTCTTTATAAGATTAAATAATCAGTCATATTATAAGGATAATAAGGGAAAATTTGTAGCAATTAGCATAGTTGGCGATTTTATGCTTAAGGATAAAAGCTACATGATTTTACTAAAAGCCTTGAAAAAGGCTAAAATAAAAGCTTATTCCCATCTTTTTAAGGAGAATTTGTTGATGCTTATCATAAAAAGAAAAAATAAGGCTAAATTAATCGATGAGCTTGGATATGACCTAGCACTTAAGGAGTGATTTTTCCACTCCTTTTTTAGACATGTTAAAAAAGAAAAGGAATTTAATTTATATATAAAAGCGTTATGAAATTAATGATATTAAAAGAATTTTAAAATTATTTTTTTAGTTTTTGGCGATAATGTTGAAAAAAGTAAAAAAGGAGTCTATAATAATGAGTGTAGATATTCTAAGGAGGATTTAATATGTCTGAAAAAAAAGATATTAAAAGAATGGCTATTGATGGAAACTATGCTGCAGCCTATGTATCATACGCTTTCACAGAAGTAGCTGGAATCTACCCTATCACACCTTCTACCCCAATGGCAGAATATGTTGATGAATGGGCTTCACAAGGAAAGAAAAATTTATTCGGTATGCCAGTAAAGGTTGTAGAAATGCAATCTGAAGCCGGTGCCGCAGGTACTGTGCATGGATCTCTTGAGGCAGGTGCTCTAACAACTACCTATACCGCTTCTCAAGGTCTATTACTAAAAATACCTAATATGTATAAAATCGCAGGAGAATGCCTTCCAGGTGTTATCCATGTAGCTGCAAGATCACTTGCTGCTCAATCACTTGCCATCTTTGGTGATCATCAGGATGTTATGGCTTGTCGTCAAACAGGCTTTGCAATGCTATGCTCTAACTCTGTTCAAGAGGTTATGGATTTAGGAGGAATTGCTCACCTAGCAGCTATTTCTTCATCTATTCCATTCCTACATTTCTTTGATGGATTTAGAACATCTCATGAGGTTAATACAATTGAGCCTATGGATTATGAGGTATTCAATCGTTTACTAGATCGTGATGCTGTTCAAAGATTCCGTGAGAATGCTTTAAACCCAACTCATCCAAAGGAAAGAGGAACTGCTCAAAACGACGATGTTTACTTCCAAACTCGTGAGCTTCAAGCTAAGCATTATAAGGAGGTTCCTGATATCGTAGCTAAATACATGGATGAAATCTCTAAGGTTACAGGAAGAAGCTACGCTCCATTTGTTTACTATGGAGATAAGGAAGCTACTGATGTTATTGTAGCAATGGGTTCAGTTTGCCAAGCTACTCGTGAGGTTGTTGATTATTTAACAGCTCATGGTAAGAAGGTTGGTTTACTTGAGGTTCATCTATACCGTCCATTTAGCTCTAAGTATTTCTTTAAGGCTATTCCTTCTACAGTAGAAAGAATTGCTGTACTAGATCGTACAATTGAGCAAGGCTCAGTTGGCGAGCCACTTTACCTAGATGTAAAGAGTGTATACTATGATGCAGCTAAAAAGCCACTTATTATTGGTGGACGCTATGGTCTATCTTCAAAGGATACAACTCCAGATTTAATTAATGCCGTATATGAGAACCTAGCTGGTGAGGCTAAGAATCACTTCACTGTTGGTATTATTGATGATATTGATCATACTAATGTTGAGGTTAAGCATTCAATTGATACTGCTGATAAGACTACAACTGAATTATTATTCTTCGGTCTTGGTTCAGATGGTACTGTAGGTGCTTGTAAGAACATTTCTAAGATTATCGGTGATTATACTGATTTTTATTCTCAAAGCTATGCAGCCTATGACTCTAAGAAGAGTGGTGGTTCAACAAGATTACATCTTCGTTTCTCTAAGAACCCTATTCGTTCAACTTACTTAGTTAATAAGCCTCACTTCGTATCATGCTCTCTTGATGCATATTTAAGAAAGTTCGATATGATTAAGGGCCTTCGTGATGGTGGAGTATTCCTACTTAACACTGTTGCAGGTAAGGATGGAATTGAAGCTTTACTACCAAATAGCTATAAGATTCAGCTTGCTAAGAAGCATGCTAAGCTATATATTATTGATGCAACTCATGCTGCATTAGAGTGTGGATTCAGACCAGGTCTTGGTGTAAATACTATTATGCAATCTGCCTTCTTTAAGCTAAATGAGCAAATTATGGATTATGAGGAAGCTAAGACTCATATGAAGGAATTCGCTCAAAAGACATATGCTAAGAAGGGTCAAGAGCTTGTAGATATGAACTGCAAGGCTGTTGATATGGGTGAATCTCGTATCGTTGAGATCGAGGTTAAGCCAGAATGGGCTAACCTAACTCCAGAGGTTAAGACTATTGATAGCTCTCGTCCTAAGTTTGTTCGTGAAATCGCTGATAAGATTGATTCACTTGAAGGAGATAGTCTTCCACTTTCTGTATTCAAGGATCGTGCTGACTGCTCAATGCCAGCTGGAACTGCTGCTTATGAAAAGCGTGGAGTAGCTTCACAGGTTCCAACTTGGGATGGTGAGAAGTGTATTCAATGTAACCAATGTGCCTTTGTATGTAGCCACGCTGCTATTCGTCCATTCCTTGTAAATGAGGAAGAAGAGAAGAATGCACCAGAGGGTGTAACATATCTTAAGGCTAATGGTAAGGGTCTTGAAAATGTTAAGTTTACAATGGTTGTATCACCTCTTGATTGTACAGGCTGTGGTGTATGTACTACAGTTTGTCCTAAGGCTTGCTTAACAATGGAGCCAATCAAGAAGGCAATTGATAACCATGATGATACTAAGGCTCAATATTTCCTTGATAAGGTAACTTATAAATCAGAGCTTGTTGGTAATGGAAATGCTAAGAATGTTCAATTTGCTAAGCCATTATTCGAGTTCTCAGGAGCTTGTGCTGGATGTGGAGAAACTCCTTATGTTAAGGCAGTTAGCCAATTATTTGGTAACCGTATGATGGTAGCTAATGCTACAGGATGTACTTCAATTTATTCTGGTTCATATCCATCAAGCCCATATACAACATTAAAGAATGGTCATGGTCCAGCATGGGCTAACTCTCTATTCGAGGATAATGCTGAATTTGGCTTTGGTATGAGAATTGCATATGAAACTATGCGTGATCGTCTACAAACTGTCATCGTTAATAATCTTAACGAAATGACTGAAGAAGAGCGTAATCTTGCTAACGAATGGCTAGAAAATCGTGATAACGGTGATGTAACTGAGGCTCTAGAGCCTAAGATGGTTGCAGCATTTAGCAAGAATGAAGCTCCATATGCTAAGGAAATTATTTCTTTAAAGCAATATATTATTAAGGCTTCTCAATGGATCATCGGTGGCGATGGTTGGGCTTATGATATCGGCTTTGGTGGTCTAGACCATGTTATCGCTAATAACGAGGATGTTAATATTCTTGTCGTAGATACTGAGGTTTACTCTAATACTGGTGGTCAATCTTCTAAGTCAAGTCGTACAGGTTCAATTGCTAAGTTTACTGCATCAGGTAAGCGTCAAATGAAGAAGGATTTAGCTTCTATCGCAATGAGCTATGGTCATGTATATGTAGCAACTGTTTGCCACGGTGCTAACCAAAATCAAGTTATTAAGGCTTTAAAGGAAGCTGAAGCATATAAGGGACCATCAATCGTTATTTGCTACGCTCCATGTATTGCTCATAACATTAAGGGTGGTCTTGCTAAGACTCAGCTTGAGGCTAAGCTTGCAACTGAATGTGGATACTTCCCAACATTCCGTTTCAATCCAGATTTAGCTAAAGAAGGAAAGAACCCATTCACTATGGATTCTAAGGCGCCAGATTGGTCTAAGTATCATGACTTCTTAATGAATGAAGGACGTTATTCACAACTTTCTAAGATTAACCCTTCTAAGGCTGAAGAACTTCTTGATCTTAACCTTCGTGATGCTCAAAAGCGTTATGAAAACTATATGGCTCGTGTAAATGATCCTAAGTATCAAGCTAAGTAATAAATATAGTAATATCTCTTGGTTTTCCAAGAGATATTATTTTATAAGAAGGAGTTTTTTATGGATAAATTAAATATTGGGCCTCACATGTCCATTTCTAAAGGCTTTTTAGCTACAGCAAAGCGTGCATCTAAAATAAATGCTAATACTTTTCAGTATTTTTCACGTAATCCTCGTGGTGGGGCTAAAAGAGCTCTTGATTTAGATGATATAAAGGCTTATTTAGATTTCGCAAAGGAAAATGATTTTGCGACGCTTTTATGTCATGCCCCATATACGTTAAATGCATGTAGTGCTGATCCAGCTATTCGTGAATTTGCTAAAAGGGTATTTAAGGAGGATTTAATTGATATTAGCTTTTTTCCAAATGCATTATATAATTTTCATCCGGGCTCTCATGTTGGCCAAGGAGAAGCGGTAGGAATTAAATATACTATTGATGCCTTAAATGAGGTTATGTCACATAATATGACTCCTACTATTTTGCTTGAAACAATGTCTGGTAAGGGTAGTGAAATTGGTAAAACATTTGAAGAACTTAAAGCTATTATTGATGGTGTTGAGTGCAGTGAGCATCTAGGTGTATGCTTAGATACGTGTCACGTTTATAGTGCTGGATATGATATTGTTAATAATTTAGATGGTGTTCTTGATGAATTTGACCATTTAATTGGGCTTGAAAGATTGAAAGCAATTCATCTTAATGATTCTATGACAGAGTTTAATAGCCATAAGGATCGTCATGAAAAGATAGGAAAAGGAACCATTGGTCTTGAGGCTATTATTAGAATAATTAACAATCCAAGATTAAGACATCTTCCTTTCTTTCTTGAAACTCCAAATGAGGAAGAAGATTATAAGGGTGAAATTGATTTATTAAGATCTAATTTTAAATAATTAAGGGAATGCTTCTTCGGAAGCATTTTTTTGTTAGTATTTTTCCTTGTCAATTAATGTAATTAATTGTAAAATAAAATTCAATAGAAAGAGGTGTTATTGTGATTAATTTTGTTAAAGAGATGTGGTGGTTCGTAAAAAAGAACTTTCATTATTATATTCCTATTTTCTTTTTAGGAATTATTCAAGCCCTTATATGTTTAGTTCCTGCATATATCATAGGTGATTTCACAACTCATGTTACAAATCATACTTTAACACGTCAGTATATGATATGGAAAATTGGTGCTTTAAGTATAGGAATGGCGATTGGGCGTTTCCTTATTACAACAAC
>URFB01000037.1 GCA_900547045.1 uncultured Mollicutes bacterium | reverse complement strand
GCCCATTATAATTCTTTTAATTGAGCTATATAATGTGGCTAAAGTTAAAGATTATAAGCGTCTAAATTATCTAAATTTATGCATGACCCTAATTCTTGTTATTGGTCTTGCCATCTATATGATAATGGTAAATTCAAGTGTGGAAAAGTTTTATCAATTTAAAATTATTTATTTTATAGCTTTACCACTTGCGATTATCATTCCTATTATTGTATCGATTATTTTAGAGCTAAAATCTAAAAATGACAAAAATAAAAAAATAGTTAGAAATAAATAAGGATATTTAAATTTTATACTTTTTATGATATTATTTATATATCGTTAAATTGAGGTGAATAATTATGGAATATACAACATTTGACCATAAAAAAATAGAAAAGAAATGGCAGGAATATTGGGCTAAGAATGAAACCTTTAAAACTGATGTTTGGGATTTCACTAAGCCTAAATTTTACGCCCTTGATATGTTCCCATATCCATCTGGAGTTGGACTTCATGCCGGACATCCTGAGGGATATACTGCAACAGATATAATTTCTCGTATGAAGCGTATGCAGGGATACAATGTATTACACCCAATGGGCTATCATTCATCTGGACTTCATGCTGAGAAATATGCGATTAACACTGGGAACCATCCTGAGGGCTTTACACAAGAAAACATTAAGCATTTTACTAAGCAGCTTCACGAGCTAGGCTTTGATTATGACTGGTCTAAAACAATCGCTACATCTGATCCTAAGTTCTACCACTGGACTCAATGGATTTTCAAAAGAATGTATCAGGATGGCTATGCTAAATATATTGACATGCCTGTTAACTGGTGTGAGAAATTAGGTACTGTTCTTGCTAACGATGAGGTTATTGATGGTAAGTCAGAGCGTGGTGGCTACCCTGTTATTCGTAAAAATATGAAGCAATGGGTAATTGACCAGCCAGCCTTCGCTGAGGAGCTACTTTCTGGCCTTGATAAAATTGATTGGCCTGAATCAACTAAGGAAATGCAAAGAAATTGGATTGGTAAATCTGAGGGTGCTTTAGTTGACTTTAAGGTTGCAGGAATAAATGAAAAATTTACTGTTTTTACAACTCGCTGTGATACATTATTTGGAGCTACATACTGTGTAATGGCTCCTGAGCATAAGCTTGTGGATTTAATTACAACAGCAGATAAAAAGGCTGAGGTTGAGGCTTATAAGGCTGCCTGTGCTTCTAAATCTGAGCTTGAAAGAACAGAGCTTAACAAGGATAAAACGGGTGTATTTACAGGAGCATATGCGATTAACCCAATCAATTCTAAGCAAATTCCAATTTGGATTTCTGATTATGTTCTTGCAAGCTATGGTACGGGCGCAATTATGGCTGTACCTGCTCATGATACAAGAGATTACGCCTTTGCTAAAAAGTTTAATCTAGAAATCATTCCCGTCCTTGAGGGTGGAGATATTTCTAAGGAAGCTTATACTGATGATGGGGTCCATATCAATTCTGATTTCCTAAATGGAATGGATAAGCCAACCGCTATTAAGACAATGCTTTCTTATCTTGAGGAGCATGGAATTGGTAAGAAGAAGATTAATTACAAATTTCGTGAGTGGATTTTCGCTCGTCAAAGATATTGGGGTGAACCAGTTCCTATTGTATTTCTAGATAATGGCGAAATTCATCCACTTGATGATGATGAATTACCACTAGTATTACCTGAGCTTGATGATTATAAGGGTAAGAATGGTAAGGCACCACTTGAAAACGCAACAGAATGGAAGAATTATAACCATAATGGCTTACATGGTCTTCGTGAAACATCTACAATGCCAGGCTCAGCTGGCTCTAGCTGGTATTTTATGCGTTATATGGATCCTAATAATGATAAAGAGCTTTGTGATAAAAAGCTTCTTGAGCATTGGCTTCCTGTTGACTTATATATTGGTGGACCTGAGCATGCAGTAGGACACCTAATGTATTCTCGTATTTGGACAAAGTATTTATATAAGAAGGGGATTTGTCCCGTTGATGAGCCATTCAAAAAGCTTGTTCACCAGGGCATGATTCTTGGTTCAAATGGTATTAAGATGGGTAAACGTTTCCCTGAATATGTTGTCAATCCATCTGATATCGTAAATGAATACGGTGCTGATACACTACGCCTTTATGAGATGTTTATGGGACCACTTGAGGCTTCAAAGCCTTGGTCAAATGATGGTGTTGATGGTGCTCATAAATTCCTTGAAAGAGTTTATCGTTTAGTTACATCAGAGGAATACACTAAGCGCTTTACTAATGAATACAATAATTCCTTAGAGAAGATTTATCATCAAACGGTTAAAAAGGTTACAGCTGATTATGAGGCTTTATCATTTAATACCGCAATTTCACAAATGATGATTTTTGTTAATGAGGCTTATAAGGCACCTGTTATTTACAAGGGCTTTATTGAGGGCTTAGTTAAGCTATTATCACCAGTTTGTCCACATATTTGTAGTGAGATGTGGGAAATTTTAGGTAATATTGATTGTCTTGCGACCGCAAGCTGGCCTACATATGATGAGTCTAAGCTAATTGATAACGAAATTACCTATGCTATTTCTGTTAATGGTAAGCTTCGTGATAAGGCTTTAATTGACGCTAACGCTTCTCAAGAAGAGGTGAAGAAGATTGCCTTATCACTAGAAAAGATTAAGGCCTATACTGATGGTTATGAAATCGTTAAGGTAATTGTTGTACCTAAAAAGATTGTCAATATCGTTATAAAATAATAAAGAATGGTTTGGACTTCGGTCCAAATCTTTTTTATAGAATTTGAATTGAAGTAAATAATAATAGCTAGTAGTTTTAGCTACTAATCAATATGTTTTCTTTTAAAAAGCTGGTAAATATGATAGAATAAGAGTAGTAATTTAAATGGAGCTGATATTTTGAATATACTAATTGTTGGTCTTGGTCTTATTGGTGGTTCCTATGCAATGGGGCTTAAAAAGACTGGACATAAAATATATGGTGTTGATGTTAAGCAAAGTACACTTAATTATGCAATTTCAAATAAGCTATGTGATGAGGTCTCGCTTGAGGCGTCTGATTTTATAAGTAAGTCCGATTTAATCATTATTGGCTTATATCCTGATCGTATTTTAGAATTTTTAAAAAGCTATCATTCTCTTTTTAATGATAAGCAGGTTATTACCGATGTATGTGGTGTAAAATCAAGCTTTCTTCATAAAGCAATTAAGCTAGCCCTTCCAGCTTGCTACATTTCCCACCATCCTATGGCTGGTAAGGAAAAATCAGGCATTGAATATGCAGATAATAAAATATTTGATGGTATGAATTTCCTCATTGTTAATGTTAACAACAAGGAATATGAAATAAATATGCTTAAGCAAATCGGTCGTGATTTGGGATTTGGTCGTATTTCTCTTATGAGCCCTAAATACCATGATAAGATGATTGGCTTTACCTCTCAGCTTACGCACGCGATTGCGGTTTCACTTGTAAATAGTGATACTGAGGATGATACTAAAAACTTCATTGGTGATTCCTATCGTGATTTAACCAGAATCGCTATGATCAATGAAAATTTATGGTGTGAGCTTTTCTTTGCCAACCGGGAATATTTATTATCAGAAATAACTAATTTTGAAGCCGAGCTTTTAAAGCTTAAGCTATGCCTTGTTGAAGACAATAAGGAAGGCTTAAAGGAAATATTTATTAAATCAAGAAATAAACGAAAAGAGATGGAAAAATGATACTTAAAATGAATTTAGGTCCTAGTTCCTACGATATTGTAATAAAAAAGGATATTTATTCTAATATCAATGAAGAGGTTAAAGCTGTTTATAATAAGAAAAAAATCTATATTATTACTGATTCTAATGTAGGACCTCTATACCTAGATATGATTGCCAAAAATCTTCCTGATTTTAAGGTTTATTCTGTTTGTGTTAAGGCTGGAGAGGAGTCAAAAAGCTTTAATACCTACCAGGAGGTATTAACTAAGCTTTTAGATTTAGAAATCAAAAGAGGAGAGCTTTTAATCGCTCTTGGTGGTGGTGTTATTGGTGATTTAACAGGCTTTGTAGCCTCATCAATCTATCGGGGAAATCCGTATTTACAAATTCCTACCTCATTACTTGCCCAAATGGATTCATCAATTGGGGGGAAAACGGGAATTGATTTTTATGGAAGAAAGAATATTATTGGCGCTTTTAAGCAGCCTATTAAGGTTATCATTGATCCTAACGCCTTAAAAACCCTACCTAAGGTTGAATTTAATAATGGTATGGGAGAGCTTATTAAGCATGGCTGTATTGGTAATAAAAAGCTTTTAGAGCTACTTGAGGGTGACAATATTGAAATTACGGAAGAAATCATTTATGAATCCTTAAGTGTCAAAAAAAGAGTTGTAGAAATTGATCCCTTTGATTTAAAGGAAAGAATGTATTTAAATTTTGGACATACCTTTGGACATATTGTTGAGCTTGAGGGTCATTTAAGACATGGTGAGGCTGTGGCTAATGGTATGCTTATGGCTATTAAAATGGGTATTGATTTAGGACTTACGAATCCTTCTTGCTACGACAAGCTTAAAGCGATATTAGTTAAATATGATTTACCAATTAAGGATTATGATTATAAGGAGATAATAAGAAAAACTGTTTATGATAAAAAGAATATCGCAGGTGAGGTTTCCTTTATTTTAATTAGTGATTTTGGTAGTGTACTTGCTAAAAAATTTAGTGAAAGCGAGCTTTTAAATTATGAATGTAAGAATTAAACCCGGGCGATTAAAGGGTGAGGTTATAATACCACCATCTAAAAGCCTTGCTCATCGAGCTATTATTGCAGCTTCTCTTGCAAAAGGCAAATCTAAAATAACAAATATCGCCTATTCAGATGATATCAAGGCCACAATTGATGGTATGAAGGCCTTAGGTGCTAAGATTGAATGCTATAGCGACTATCTTATTATTGAGGGCTCTAGTGTTAAAAGAGTTAAAAATATAATTGACGCTAATGAATCTGGCTCAACCCTAAGATTTTTAATTCCTATTTCTTTAGTATCAGACGAAGAAATTACCTTTGTTGGACATAACCGTCTAGTTAAAAGACCACTTGATGTTTATTATGACCTATTTGATAAAAAGGAAATAAGCTATTTTCATCCTGAGGATTCATACCTACCTTTAAGGATTAAAGGAAGCCTAAGGCCAGGTCTTTTTGAGGTGCCTGGTAATGTATCTAGTCAGTTTATAACAGGTCTTTTATATACCCTTCCTATGCTAGATGGTAATTCTAAGATTGTTATTACCACTAAGCTTGAATCAAAGGGCTATATTGATTTAACAGTAGATATTTTAAACCGCTTTGGTATTAAAATTGAGCTTAAGGATAATGAAATTTTAATTAAGGGAAATCAAGAATTCAAGCCTTGTGATTATCAGGTTGAGGGTGATTTTTCTCAATCAGCCTTTTTCTTTTTAGCAAATATGCTTGGTAATGATATTATTCTTAAGGGCATGAATTTAGCATCATTCCAGGGTGATAAAAAAATAATTTCTGATATTTCTGATTTTGGGGGCGTAATCAAGCATGAGGCTGGTGGCTTAATGGCGATACCAACTAATTTACATGGCGCAAGCATTTCATTTGCCCAATCTCCAGATTTAGGACCAGCCTTAACTGTACTTGCGAGTACAATTGTAAATGAAAAATCACATTTTTATGAGGCTGAAAGACTTCGTATTAAGGAATGTGATCGTATTAGTGCGATGAAGGAGGAGCTTGAAAAGCTTGGAGGCCATATTGAGGAATTTCAGGATGGTATGGATATTTATGGAAGGGCGCTTCATGGTGGCGTAGTTAATTCTCACAATGACCACCGTGTTGTAATGTCCTTAGCTATGCTATCAACGATTGTAGGATCTGATATTGTTATTGAGGGTGCTGAGGCAGTTAAGAAGAGCTATCCTAATTTTTTTGAGGTATTAGCTTCTTTAGGAGGTAAAATAAGCTATGAGTAAGCTAGATGATGCAAGAGCGATTATTAATGAATGTGATAGGGAAATGATTGCCTTATTTAAAAAAAGAATGCAGGCTGCGAAAATGGTAGCGGAATATAAGGCTCAAAATAATCTTCCCGTTTTAGATTTAAAGCGTGAAAATGAGCTAATAGTGTGTAATACAAAGCTTTTAGCTGATGAAAAATTAGAGGGTTATTATATTAGCTTCCTTGAGGGAATGCTTAAGGCCTCTAAGGATTATCAAATGGATTTAATTAAGGAGAAGAAATAATGAAGAAGTTCGGCTTAATTGGCAATCCTCTTGGTCATAGCTTTTCTCCCTTAATCCATAAATATTTATTTGAGGCTAAGGGTCTTGAGGCCTCATACGAGCTTTTAGAGACAACACCCTCTAAGCTTGAGAGTCGTATTAACGATTTAAGACTTAAAAAATATGATGGCTATAATGTTACTATCCCTTATAAAATCGAGATAATGAAATATTTAGATGAAATATCTGATGAGGCTAAGGAAATTGGCTCAGTTAATACTATTTGTGTTAAAAACGGTAAGGTAATTGGCTATAATACAGATTATTACGGCTTTAAAAGGGAGCTTGAATATTACAAGATTGAGACAACTAATAAGGATGCATATGTGCTTGGTACAGGAGGAGCCTCTAAGGCGATTTCTAAGGCCCTTAAGGATATGAAGGCTAATGTTAAATTGGTTTCACGTCATCCAGAGGCTAATATGATTGGCTATGAGGATTTAAAAAAAACAAATTTAGATTTGATTGTTAATACTACCCCTGTAGGAATGTATCCTAATGTTTTAGTATCAGCTCTTGATGAGGAAGTAGCCTCTAAGGCTAAATGTATTGTCGATATCATTTTTAATCCGGTTTGGACTAAACTTATGAGCTATAATAAAAATAGCTATAATGGTCTTTTAATGCTTATTTTTCAAGCCGCTGAGGCTGAGGATATTTGGCTTGATAGGGTATATGATATTGATTATGATAAAATAATTAGTAAGGTTAGAGGTGATATTGGTGAATAGCTTTGGTCGATTATTTAGAGTTTCTATTTTTGGTGAATCACATGGTGCATCAGTAGGTATTCTTGTTGATGGGGTGCCAGCAGGTATCAAGCTTGATAGTCATGATTTTGAGGCTGATCTTTTAAGAAGAAAGGCTCAAGGCTTAGGTACAACACCACGAATTGAGAAGGATGAGCCAATTATCGAGACGGGCGTTTTTAATGGCTTTACAACGGGCGCACCAATTTTAATTCGCTTTTTAAATCAAAATACTAAGAGTAAGGATTATTCTAATTTAGTTAATCATCCAAGGCCATCCCATGCGGATTTAACAGCTAAAATAAAATACAAGGGCTTTAATGATTACCGCGGTGGTGGAGCCTTTTCAGGAAGACTTACCTTAGGTATTGTAGCGGCGGGAGTAATTGCTAAAAAAATATTACCGCTTAAATATAGCACTAAAATTATTAATTTAAATGGCTGTGAGGATGAAGCTAAATTTAAAGCTATTTTGGAGGATGCGCTAAATAAGCACGATAGTGTGGGCGGAATTGTCAAAATTAAGATTTCTGATGTGCCTGCATCACTAGGTGAGCCCTATTTTGATAGCGTTGAATCAGTTTTATCACATCTTTTATTTTCCGTTGGGGGCGTAAAGGGTGTTGAATTTGGCATTGGCTTTGATGGAGTCGGACTATATGGATCAGAATTTAATGATTCATATCTTGATGCTAGTGGTAAGACAAAAACGAATAATAATGGTGGTATTAATGGGGGGATTACTAATTCAAACGATATTGAATTAAGAGTAATGATGAAGCCAACCCCATCAATTGGAATTGCCCAGGATACCTATAATTTTAAGGATAATAAGGTTGAAAGCCTTTTAATTGAGGGTCGTCATGATACTGCAATTATTCTAAGAGCACTACCTGTGCTTGAGGCTATGTGTGCAATTGGGCTTTGTGATTTATATATGATAAATAAAGGAATATTAGGTGAATAAGATGTTAAATTTTAAAGAGGTTACAAGAACATATACGCATGATGAGGCCCTAAAGGAAGCCTCACGCTGCTTAAATTGTAAGGTTCCATTTTGTAAGAAAAATGGTTGTCCCGCAGGCTTAAGAATTAATGAATTCATTAGCTGCTTAAAAAATGATGATGTGAATGGTGCTTATGAAATTTTAATGGATGGTACTAATTTATCACCAATTTGCTCACGTGTTTGTGATCATCGTAAGCAATGTATTGGAAACTGTATTCGTAATAAAATGAAAACGCAAGATCCTGTTCATGTTGGACCACTTGAGCGTTATGTTATGGATAACAAAACGATCGAATTAAAGCCAGTTTCTTCTTGGAGTAATAAGAAGGTAGCTATTATTGGTTCAGGTCCTGCCGGAATTTCTTGTGCGCTTGAGCTTGTGAAAAATGGAATCCACGCTACCGTTTTTGAAAGAGAAAAACATTTAGGTGGTGTAATGAGCTATGGTATTCCTGAGTATCGTCTTCCTAAAAAGCTTTTAAATGAGCATATCGAGTTTACGAAGCGTATGGGTGTTTCATATGTAACGGAGCATGAGGCTATTCCTAGTGAATTATTGAATGATTACGATATGGTCTTTATTGGCTGTGGTCTTGGCAAATATAAGTCATTACGTATTCCTGGTGAGGATGCTAAGGGTGTTTATAGTGCTGGGGATTTCCTAAAGGCTGTTAATATGAGTGAATCATATGGTGAAGGTGAAGGCGTTAAGCTTGAAGGAATTACCTATGTTGTAGGTGCTGGTAATGTAGCAATGGACTGTTGCCGTACAAGCCAAAGAGTTGGTTCTTCCAAAACAGTTGTAGTATATAGAAGAAGCCTTGAGGAGGCTCCTGCATCTAAGGATGAACTTGATGATGCAATGGCTGAGGGTGTAGAATTTAATTTCTTACACAACCCTGTTGAAATCATAACTGAAAATGGCAAGGTAGTTGCGATAAAGTGTGAGATTATGGAGCTTGGTCTTCCCGATGAATCAGGAAGAAGAAGTCCTGTTGGCTCAGGTAAATATGAGGAGTTCAAGTGTGATAATGTTCTAGTGGCAATTGGTCAATCACCAGATAAGGCTTTAACAGAAAAGTTTGGCCTTGAGCTTAATTCAGGATATATTGTATCAAGTGATGGTATTACAACATCAAATGAGCGTATTTTAGCTGGTGGAGATATTGTAAGAGGCGCTGATACTGTTGTAAGAAGCATGGTTGATGGTAAAAAAGCCGCTCAAATTATGATTGAAAAGTTAAAATAATACATAAGGAGGAATGATCCTCCTTATTTTTCTTGCTTTTCACAAAAAAAATAAAAAAACTCTTGCAAATGAGTTTTGATTATGCTATCATATAGTAGTCGCTAGTGACCGCGATAGTGAAATTAATAAAAATGGTTCGGTGGTGTAGTGGTTAACATGCTAGTCTGTCACACTGGAGATCGCGGGTTCAAGTCCCGTCCGAACCGCCAACTTTT
>URFB01000036.1 GCA_900547045.1 uncultured Mollicutes bacterium | reverse complement strand
TTTTTTTTTTTTTTTTTTTTTTTGTTTTTTTTTTAAGGCCCCGACAAAAACATCACTAGGATAATGAACATATAAATACATTCTTGAAAATGCGACCAATACGGCTACTGCAAAAAGAATCACACCTACCCAAAATATATGGGCCGCAATTATCGTTGCACACATAAAGGCGCAAAGAGTATGACCTGATGGGAATGAATAATCCTTAGGGGGATTAATTAATAAATTAACCTCATCATTTTTAGTAAAGGGACGAGCTCTTTTAGAGATTCTTTTTACAAATATGTTACAAATAAGAAGCTCTAGCGTTAATGCCACAAAAATTTCATATCCAACTGCACGTGTTGATTTCAATGAAATCAATACTACACCTAAAACCATCCAAACAATTGAATAATTAAAGAAGGTAGATATGTTTTTCATGATAAAATCCATAAATTTACATTTAAAGTGCAAGCGTATAAATTCTAATATCTTAAAATCCATATTCTACTACCACCTAATCTTAAATTTTATTAAAGTGGAAACTCCTTCCTTAATTTTTTAGGCTCTTTTTTTATCTTGCGATTTGCTTCGCAAGCTTTTGGTCATCCTCAGATACGATATAATCCTCAAGGCATTTAGCAACATAGCTAAAGCTTTCATTAAGCTTTAAAGCGTCTTCCTTAGAAGGACGCCCTAAAACCCAATCAACAATCGGAATATATTGATCACGAGAAATACCAATTTTTATTCGTTTAAATTCATCACTATGAAGATTAGCAATAATGCTCTTAAGGCCATTATGACCACCAGCACTACCCTTCTGACGAAATCTAATCTTACCAGGTGTCATGTCTAAATCATCCGAAATAACAACTAAATCCTTAGCATCGATTTTATAAAACTTCATTACAAGAGAAATACTATCACCTGACAAATTCATAAAGGTTGTAGGCTTTAATAAAATAGCCTTATGACCCATTAAATTAGCCTGACAGATATAGCCCTTAAAGGCCTTCTCCTCCTTAAATGTAAGTCCTAAATTAGATGCTAATACATCAATTGTATCAAAGCCAACATTGTGGCGAGTATGCTCATATTCTGACCCAATGTTACCTAAACCAACAATTAGCTTCATTATAGTAGGTTACGCTTTGTTTTATCATAGCTATATGTAAATAAGCCTGATAATGATTCATCATTAATAATACGTAAAATACCATGTCCAAGAACAGAACCAACAGATAATACCTTAATCTTTGGTGAAGACTTTGACTCTGGCTGAGCAATTGTATTAGTAATAACTACCTCTTTAATAGCTGATTGATTAATACGATCAATGGCAGGACCTGAAAGGACACCGTGAGTTGCACAGGCGTAAACCTCCTTAGCTCCCGCATTAATTAAAGCGTTAGATGCGGCTACAAGAGTACCGGCTGTATCAATCATATCATCAACAATAACACAAACCTTACCCTCAACATTCCCAATAATGTTCATAACCTCAGCCTTGTTAGGCTCAGGACGACGCTTATCAATAATCGCAATAGGTGCCTCTAATACCTGAGCAAAGGCACGAGCACGTGTGACACCACCATGGTCTGGTGATACGACACAAACATTAGGTAATTCTTTATCTAAAAAGTAATTAGATAGGACTGGTAATCCCATAAAGTTATCAATAGGTATATTGAAGAAACCTTGAATTTGCGCAGCGTGTAGATCAAGAGTAATTACACGATTAGCTCCAGCGGTCTGAATTAAATCTGCTACAAGCTTTGCACTAATAGGCTGACGAGATCTAGCCTTACGATCCTGTCTTGCATAACCATAATAAGGGATTACTAAGGAAATAGATTTACAAGAAGCACGCTTAAGCGCATCACACATAATTAATAATTCCATTAGGTGATCGTTTGCAGGTGCAGAGGTTGGTTGAATAACAAAAGTATCACAGCCACGAACAGTTTCATTAATGCTTACATTGATTTCGCCATCCGCGAAATGAAGCACCTCACAATCTGAAAGTGGTAAACCACATGCATTTGCAATCTCCTGTGCTAGTGCAGGATTTGCACTTAAAGTGAATAATTTGATTTTCTTTCCATCTAAAATAGCCATATTCTAAAACTCCTATATATTTAATTTTTTTTATTCCATTTGTTATTATACAATGCTTATTTGTTTTTTTCAAATGTTAGCGTATTTTTCTTAAAATAAAGCGTTATCACATTAGCTTACCGATATAAACACGATGGTATTTAATTTTCTGAGCCATTTTATGGAGCTCATGATTATCACCAAAAACAAATAAAGCTGTACCGCTACCAGACATTCCACATACAAAGCCCATAGCCTTTATCTTTAAGGCTAATAGCTGTAAATCAGGCTTAATATTAAAGGCTGATTCCTCTAAATCATTGAAAATATTTTGCTCAAGAAGCTTTAAATCGCCCTTTGAAAGAGCCTTCTTGATTCCCTCAAATTGCTCCTTATGAACATTAATATTTCCCAATGAATAGCCATCATATACCTCCTTAGTGCTTAAGCCATAAGGAGGCTTAATAATTGCCACATCAAGATGCTTATAGGGCATATCAATAACACTAACATTTTCTCCTCTTCCGCTACAATAGGCAAGCCTTTGATAAATACAGTAAGGCATATCAGAGCCAAGCTTTTTAGCCATTTGGGCTAGCTCATCAAGAGACATATCTAGCCTAAAAAGGCGATTAAGACCTCTTAGGGTAGCCGCTGCGTCTGCAGATCCTCCACCCAGACCGGCCTCTGACGGGATATTCTTTTTAAGGGTAATGACAATTCCCTTATCAATATGAAGCTCATTTAAAAATAAATTAGCTGCCTTATAAACAAAATTATCCTCAATATTTATGTTAGTATTATCAATTAATAAAATACCCCCATCCTCCTTAAAATCGAAGGTTAGCTCATCATATAAATCAATTGGTACCATTAGGGTATTCATTTCATGATAGCCATCAGATCTTAAGGGACCTACCTCAAGACCTAGATTTATTTTAGCATAGGCTCTTTCTTGTATCATATTATTACCTCAATATTCTCATTTTACCATAGGAATCAATTCCACCAATTCCCTCCCCCTTAGATACTGAATATTCCCAAACCTTATCATAGGGAATTAAGGAATTAAAGGGGGTTGTAGCGACAATTACCGCACAAACGAGGGGATCAAGAGCGTCAATATTTATTCTTTTGGGAGATGATGCCGCATTAGCTCCTGAGGCAATTAAAGCCTCAAAATTAGACTGACAGGCACCAGCATAAATAAAAAGCTCATCCTTTAAATATTTTTCTCTAAGCCTTCTTACCGCCTTATAGAAGGCCTTCGAATTACGATAGCTATTAAGGCTTAAAGGATCTGACTGATTATATGAATCATGACCTGTAAGAACAACAATATCAATATCATATTCATCAACCAAATCTAAAGCATATCGCTCTGATTCATCCTCATCAAGATAAACACATATGGCGTATAATCCTAATTTTTCATATATTTCATTACATTTTTTTAAATATTCAAAATCACTATCAATATGTAATATTTTACCAGTGATGTGCTTAGAGGTCTTATTCGTTAAGTCCCACAAATGCCTATTTGCCCGGCATTTATTTTCATAAAAGATTTTTTCCTTCGCACTTACATAAATTAAATCATCTAGCAAGGCTGTTGCCAGTATTCTTACATATACACCTCTTAAATATGCTATATTATTTTCAATTTTTTCAATATAAAATAAAATGTCACCATGATATTTTTTCCTTATAACATATTCCACTAAACCACCACAATAATATTATACGAGCTAATTCTTATTGTGATAAGGCCATAAGTAATCACTAAGCTTAACAAAATCGCTAACATCTAAGGCCTCAGATCTAACAGACACGTTAAGACCTAAGGAATCTAGCGCCTTAAGCACAAGCTCCTTATCATAGCCCGTTTGCTTAAGATTATTAACTAGAGTTTTTCTTCTTTGACAGAAGGCATCTCTTATAAGCTTAAAGAAAAATTCCTCATTTTGAGCTTTAAAGGGAGGATTGTCAAAAAGCTCAAGACGAATAACAGCGCTATCAACATTAGGCTTTGGCACAAAGATATTACGAGAAATACTTAAAACCTTAGAGGCCTTAGCACGATACTGAATGCATACCGATAAGGCATTATAATCCTTTACATCCGGCTTTGAGCAAATACGGCAGGCTACCTCATCCTGCATCATCATTGTATAGGTCTTAATTCTTGTCGTTTCTGATAAAAGCTTAAGAATAATCGGAGTTGTAATATAATATGGTAAATTCGCAACTAGGGCTATCTTTTCCTCACCCTTAAAATACTTTTCTAAATAAGCATTAATATCAACATTTAAAATATCCTCATTGATTAAAATAAAGCTTTCATAAGAGCCTAAATTTCCTTTTAGAATAGGAATTAGATCCTTATCAATTTCGAATGACATAACCTTTTTAGCACGCTTAAGCATTATCTCTGTAAGGCTTCCAAGACCTGGCCCAATTTCCACAACACAGGTATCACTATCAATTAAGGAAGCGTCTACAATTGAATTCAAAACGTTTTGATCAATAATAAAATTTTGACCAAATTTCTTTTTTATGTAAAAATCATTTTCATTGATTATTTTAAGTGTTTGCTCAACACTACCAATTTTATCCATTAATTTCACCAACTATTTCCTTTAATTTTTGATAGCTAAGACCTAGCATATTAAGCCTATTTAGGAAGGTTTTAGCATTAGGTCGACCAATATTTAGCCTTAAGGATACTTCCTCTCTAAGCTTAGCTGAATTAGCTCCGGTAAGGCCTAAGGCAATAATATTCTGTCTAGTAATATTTCCCTTTATAAAAGTATCATTACTTAAATATGGCCCTAAAAGAGTGGCAATTTCTTCTTTACTTGCGTGCTCAACGCCAACCTTTTTCTTATTTTTAGAAATGCAATCATTTTTCTTGATGAAGCAATCAATTGCATTAGGGACCACCTCATGCACACGCGCTCTTATTTTTTCACCCGGATGGTCAGGATCCGTAAAGATAATGATTTCATTATCAAAGCTTAGGCTCTTAATCATAGCTAGGGTTTCTTTAGAAATTTCTGAGCCGTTTGTCACCACACAGGCTTGATTTTTAAAAACCTGTTTAATTAAGGCCTCATCGTGAGTACCCTCTACTACTACTATTTTTGACATAAAATCTCCTTATAAAATACCCGAATACTTGTTTTTGAGGCAGATGATATTAAGCCTCTAATAATAGGTGAATATTCCTCAAGAGAAATAATATCGCCTGCTGGTGTAATAATTTTTATATCATTTATATCATACTTATCTGAATCAACATGTAAATACGCCCTTTGGGAAACCTTCGTTTCAATATAATAGTATGGCAAGTATTTTTCAGGAATTTGAGCCCTAATTTGCTTCAAATAAAGCTCATCTGCTTGTGATTCAATTTCTCTATATTTATATAAATGTCTTTTTTCAAATGAAAGAGCTAAATCCCTTAAAATATCATCATCTACACTTGTTAGCTGCTTAATCATACCATTAACATAGGAATCATCAAGCAAAACATAGGATGCTAAATCATTCGAATTTTTAATAACATTAATAAGGGCTGAAACAGAGGCGTTAATATGAACATTATTAATGGTTAGGTCATAAACTCTTTTATAAATCGATTGTAATAAAAGCTCATAGGCTCTAGCAACCGGATGATAATAAACCTGCCAATACATATGGTATCTGGCCATTATATAGGATTCAACGGAGTTAACACCTGAGGCTCTTAGGTAAAGCTTTCCTTCCTTAACCATCAAGGATCTAATAATTCTTCTAAAATCGATATTACCATAGCTTGCACCCGTAAAATAGGCATCCCTTGATAAATAATCCATACGGTCCACATCAAGCTGTGATGATGTTAAAGACTCAATTAAAGGATATTTTCCCTCATGAGCAATAACACTTGCTACATCATGGTCAAGACCTTCAATTTCCTTTAATATTTTATTAATTTCGGTATCACCCAAAATAAGCCTAACGGTCATTTCCTCATGTGAAACCTGCATAATATGCTCAAAGGCGTGAGAGTAAGGACCATGGCCAACATCGTGAAGTAAAGCGCTAATTAAAAAAACTAATTGCTCATATTCACTAAGGCTCTCCTTAAGGCCTTCTACTCCTTTTAGGCATAAATTAGCAAGCTCATAGGCACCAAGGCTATGCGTAAAACGGGAATGCTCAGCGGTTTGAAACACCATTGATACACCTGAAAGCTGACGAATACGACGTAAACGCTGAAATTCATAGGTATCAATTAATCGGGCAATAATTTTATAATCTACATTAATATAGCCATAAATAGGATCTCTAAAGACCTTAGTTCTTTCTAATCTTTCAAATTGATACATAAGGAGCCTCCTTTATATATAATCATTATAACACAGCTTTTATAATTATACCAAGCCTAATAAAATTGAACAGAATCATTAAGCGCTTTAATCTTTTCTAGGATGATTCAATGTTTTTCAAAAAATACTTTTCAAAATACTTCTCTTTATGCTATACTTTAATATGTCGTTTTTTGTCAAAAAATGATATTAATTAAATTAAAAATTATTGTGGAGGTTAATATGAAAAGGAAAACGTTAATTGGACTAATATCATTAGCATTAGGCTTTGGTCTTGCAAGCTGTAAGGTTACAACTGAAAGCCCATCTATTGCTAAGGAAATAAGCTTTAGCGGTGAGAATGTAAAGATTGGACAATCCTTCAAGCTTCTTGGCACTGTAAAAAGACAGCACCCAGAAATTAGCAATGAAGGGTCACCTGAATACCCTGTTTATGGTACAAGCATTCCTAACATTACTGATGAAAAAAAGGATGCTCTTCTTGCAGAATCAGACTATCTAAAAAGTAGTAAAAATACCTATGATAGTATGGATAAGGATGGTAATCTTTATTTAAATGGCGAAAAGCTTGATCGTAAGCTTTATAAGCACACAACCGCCTCATATAACTATTATGGGTCTCCTGATGATAATGAAGAGGCCGTAATTAAGGAAATTACTACCGAAGCTAGAGTAGGCGGAAACCATATCACTGGTCTTTACGCTCCAGCAGGTGAGGTTATTACCATTGAAATGTCTGAGGAAGACCTAAAAAGCACTGGTGGTGTTAGGGTTGAAATCGGTCAGTATTCTCAAAATAATCAATTAAATAATATTTGGAAGGCTAGAAATGATTTTTCAAGAATGCCTCTAATGGGTAATGAAATGCTTGCCGATAGTACTACAAGCTATGTAGGAAGCTTCCTTGGTGGTCCTATTTATATCACACCAAATAAACAATGCACCTTCACTGTAAAAATTTCTGGTGCACTTGAATATTGTCACTTCATTTATGGCTTAACTACTAAAGAGGAATTTAATCGTCTAAAGGAAAAATCCGCTCCTTATTTCGATTTAGAGGTTTGGGACAAATGTGTAAGACACTCAGGTCCTAAGGCGTACGCTAGCCTCGATTATGATAATCTTAATCAGATATCTAATTTCTGGCTTAATGTTTCAAACATCAGCCGTCAAATTCCTATGGGCTCTAATTCAAACCTTGGTATTACCTTTATATATGATCCCTTTATCGCAGCTGGTAGTGCGGTAGCCTTTGTTGGCCGTAACTGGTGTAACCTACCTCCTGATTGGATGTCCGGTTCCTTAAATTATGAGAGCTTTGTAACAAATGGAAGCTGGGGTCCTATTCATGAATTTAATCACCATTTCCAACGCTATGGCTTTAATCCTGGTGATGAGGTTACTAATAACGCTATAAGCCTTCTTTCTTATATTAACTACACCCAAATAAGTCAAAATCGTTCTAATCTATCCGGTTGGAACCGTTATTTAGATCCGCAGGTAAGCCTTAAGGAAACTTTAGCTCAATCTGCAAATGGAAATACCATTTCATCCTTAAATACTTACGCTGATATTATTCATACCTTTGGTGTTGATACCTTCATTAAGGCTGCAAAATATGGTAAAGGAAGTGGCGGCGCTGATACCTGGTATAAGGCTCTATCAGAGGCTACTGGCTATAATATGAATTACTACTTCAGCCTTTTAAATCAAAGTGTTTCTGATGAGGTAAAGCAAAGCTATAATAGCCTTAAGCCTTTTATTCCTGTAACCTTGAAGGAACAAACAGGTCGTGTTATTAATCAAAATGATATTATTACAGTTCTTCCGTATTCTATTACTCCTGGAAGCGATTATCAAATTGATTTAGACCAAAGCCTTACTCTTCCTTCAGGCTTTACATATAAGCTTAAGAGCGTTTCAAGCCCTGAAAGTGGTAAGCTAAGCAAAAATAATAATATTTTAAGCTATACTCCTGATGGACTTAAGCAATCAGGAAAGATTAAGCTCGTCCTTGAGCTTAAAAATGAAGCGCTTAATTTAACATCTGAAGAAACAATCATTTTCGAGCTTAAGCCTCAATATCAGGGCATTGATAAGACTACCTATATCTATTCTTCTTCACTATATAGCTCAATAGCTGAGGCTAAGGCAGCTAATTATGCAGGCTACACAGAAAAGAAGGATGAAAGCACTAATAACCATTTTGTTAATGGAGTATCCTACAATAAGATTTGTGTATATCATGGAAAAATCTATATGCCACAGGATGGTAGCTATACCATTTCGGGAAGAACATCAAATCGTAGTAATACGCTTCTTTCCTTAGGTCTTAATACAAATAGCTATACTGATATAATTGATTCACCAAGATCAAATCCAATTAATATTAATAATACTAATAAAACCTTTAAGGTTAAAAAGGGTGATTACATTTATTTTGAGGTAGTTATCCAATCATATCATCCTGATGGCTTTGCGGAGCTATTTCCTAGCTTTGATAATAATTTAAAATCAATTAATTCTGGCTATTTATGTAATGATTTAGGCTCTAAGCCTCAAATTATCGAGCATAGCGATAATTACCCAAGAAGCTATAGTGACTTATCAAGAACAATTCCAAATACTAATGCAAGCGTTGTTTCATACACTGAATCATTCGCTGCCTGGGATGACAATCTAAATATTAAAAATCTTATTGATGATGATATTTCTACAAGCTATCATAGCGTTAAAAATAAGCTTATTACCTCTGAGAACTTTGAGCTTACCATTGATTTAGGAAGCGTTAATAGCGCAAACTGTCTTATGATTACGGGCTATGATCATAATAACCGTCAAAACCCAATTGCACTCCAGTTATATGGAGGTACAAGCCTTGATAATATGACGCTACTTGGTGAGTATAATGATATTAGCTATAATGGTAGAAAAGCAAATTTAAGCTTTAAGGAATCAAGCATTAGATATTATAAGCTTGTTATAACTGATACCTATGAGCATCGCTATGTAGCGATATCTGAGCTTCAAATGGCACTTCTTGCCCAAGGTACTATAAATAATCCTGCCAATGCACGCTATTATATTACTGATAATCAAAGCTTTACTAAGGAGCTTACCCAAGCCTTCTATGGCTATGTAATTAGGGGCAATGGTACAATTGAGCTTGAT
>URFB01000035.1 GCA_900547045.1 uncultured Mollicutes bacterium | reverse complement strand
TCACTTTTCGTTCAAATGAGAGAATTGGGTGGAAGTTATAATAGTGTAATTATTATTGCAGGTGGATATTGTACATTGATAACATTTTCAACAAGCATTTTTAGGGCTAAAGGAATCTTTAATGGTAATGATTATGAAATGCTCAAAGCCCTTCCTATTAAAGAAAAGGAAATTATTTTTGCTAAAATTTTAGGTATGTATATTGTTGAATTAGCTTATTCATTAATTATATTGTTACCTAATATGGTAATGACTATAATTTTTACTGGTAACTTGATGTATCTTTTATATGGCTCATTATTGATTGTTTTAGTGCCATGGTTTCCAATAATGTTAGCTGTATTAATTGGAAGTATTTTAACCCTTTTGATTGATGGCTCTCGTTTTGCAAGTATTATTAATGTATTTGCATATTTTATTTTAATGGTTGCTTGCATATTATTTTCAACTATGCAATCATCAAAGCAAATTAATGGTATTGCTAGTCTTTTTATATATATAAATCCTAGCTTATTATTTTTTGAATGGGCATTAGCTGGTAAGTATTTATATTTTGCTGTCTTTATTTTGCTAAATTTGGCTATTTTAACATTTACGATTTTATTTATTGCAAAATTATATAATATTGGACACGCTGTGTCAGATGTTAGCACAAAGGAGCGTAAGCATACCACATATAAAAATCAAAGTGGCTTTAAATCGTTAATGAATATAGAATATAAAAAGATTTTCACCTCAAAGCTTTATTTGCTTAATAGTATAAGTGGAGGAATTGCATCAATTGCTGTTATAGTTTCTTTGTTTGTAACAATAAATAATTCGGCTGATGTTATTAGTTCAATGAAGGATTATATTTATATGCTTGCTCTTATTCCTATGATTTTTTCAGGAATCGCAGTACCTTCATCTTCAACATTTTCAGCTGAGGGTAAGCGTATATGGCTATTAAAGGCTTTGCCTGTTGAAACTAAAAAAATATTTAATGCAAAGCTTTTGGTTTCATATTCAATTTCGAGTGTAGCTAATATTATATCAATTGTTTTGTTAGGAATATTGTTTAAAGCCTCATGGTTTGATTGGCTTGCCTTCTTTAGCGTAAATATCTTATATTTAATGCTATGTAATTTAATTGGTTTAGCTTTAAATAGTAAATTTTGCCGTTTTGATTGGACGGAAGAAAGAGAAGTATTTAAAAACTCTTTGAGTGTTGGTTTATCAGTTGGAATTTGTTTTCTAATTGAAATAATATCATGTGGAGTATTAATTGGCTTAGGCATTATTAATCGATGGCTAGGTTTATCAACGGCAATTTTTTTGTTTGTTGTATCATCATATGTAATTTATAATTATCTGATTAAAAATAGCACTAAAATTTTAATGAAAATGGAATAAAAAAAGCCGCTAAAAAGCGGTCTTAATTTGCTAGTTATTTAACTAGCATTTCTTTTTTAATACAACAAGAATTCTTTCATCCTCTGGTTTTATATCATCATTAAAATCACCACAAATTTTAATTATTTCAAATTTTGACTTATCAATAAAATCATTTAAATCATAATAATATTCATTGTATATCTCATGAATGAAAGAATCAGCCTTGATTGTTATATCGTGGGTTAGAATATTAGGCTTTTTAAGCTTTATTTTCCAATTATAGGAAAAATCATCGAAATCCTCACTAATATCGGTATTATCCATTTCATCATATTTTGATTTTGAAAAAACATCAAAAAGGAAAAGACCATTTTCATTTAAGGTCTCATAAACACAGTTCATCATTTGTTTAACATGCTCAATTGTAGGTAAATGATTGACGGAATCGAAGTAACAAGTAACAGCGTCATACTTTCTTGGTAAGGAGAATGAAGACATATCGCATGTATATAAGTTATTTAAAATATGATAGGCTTTAAATTTGTCGTTTGCAAGTCCAATCATTTCTGCAGAAAGATCTAATCCATCAACCTTAAAACCCTCGACTGATAGTAATACTGCAAGGGTACCTGAGCCACATGCAAGATCAAGAATGTGTTTATCTTGGCTTACATATTGCTTGGTAAAACTTAGCCAATCGTGATAATCGATATATTCCATGATTTGGTCAAAATAATAAGAAAAGCCTTTATATTCATTCATACTAATCACCATATGAAATATAGCATAACGACTAATAAAATGCAATAAGCTCTTATTTACATAATGCTAAAATAGAGGTAAAATAAAAGCAAAAGCTTTGGAGGTTTTTATGAGAATAGCAGCTAAATTTGAATTTGTTTCGCAAGAACAATATATTAATGATTTTGATTTTGAAAAAAATGCTTTGGAGGTATATGCAAATTTAAAAAAGCCTCATCGTGCAACCGCTCAGTCTGCGGGATATGATTTTTTTAGTCCCATTGATTTTCATCTTGAGCCAGGTCAAACAATAAAAATTCCAACAGGAATTAGGGCTAAAATGCCTGATGATTATGTTTTAATGATTTATCCAAGAAGTGGATTAGGATTTAAGTATCGCTTGCAGCTAAATAACACTGTCGGTGTAATTGATAGTGATTACTATAATGCCCTAAATGAAGGCCATATTATGATTAAAATTACTAATGATTCTAATGAAGGCAAGTCTTTAGATATAAAAGCAGGAGAAGGCTTTGCTCAAGGCATCTTTATGCAATATGGTATTACCATAGATGATGATACAAACGATATTAGAACTGGTGGTTTTGGATCTACGACAAAGGAGTTATTGTTAAAAATTTAATGTTATGATATAATGAAAATATTTTGGAGGTTATATTATGTTTACTGAATTAAAAAACTTATTATTTCCTAATGTTACCTTAACAAGAGAGGAAATATTAAATAAATATCCTGAAAGAAAGGTTAATGTTGTAACACGCTTCGCACCAAGTCCAACTGGCTTTTTACATATTGGTGGTGTTTATACATCTTTAATTAATCGTAAGCTTGCAAGTCAAAATGATGGTATTTTTTTTCTAAGACTTGAAGATACGGATAAAAAAAGAGAGGTACCTGGGAGTCGTAAAATTATTACTAATATTTTTAAGCATTTAGGAATTAAAATTGATGAGGGAGTAATATCAGAAACTGAGGAAATTGGCTCATATGGACCATATGTGCAATCAAATCGTGTTGAAATTTACCATGCCCTTGCGGCTTATCTTGTTGAGCAAGGCTATGCTTATCCTTGTTTTGCAACAGAAGAGGAATTAGAGGAGCTTCGTACGAGACAAGAAGCTGAGGGTAAAACTCCTGGCTATTACAAGGAATATGCAATTTATCGTGATTGCCCAATTGAAAAGGTTAAGGAGCTTATAGCTGAGTGTCGCCCTTATGTTTTAAGGTTTAGAGTTCCTGAGGATGCACCTTTAAGAATTCAAATTAAGGATTTAATCAAGGGAGATCTTGAAATGGATAATAATTTCAATGATTTCGTTTTACTTAAGGCAGATGGTATCCCAACATATCATTTCGCTCATGCCTGTGATGATTTTTTAATGCATACTACACATGTAATTCGAGGTGATGAATGGATTTCTTCACTTCCAATTCACATTGAGCTATTTAATGCCTTAGGCTTTAAGCTTCCAAGCTATGCCCATGTTGCACCCGTTATGAAGCTTGATGGAGAGTCAAGAAGAAAGCTATCAAAGCGTAAGGATCCTGAATCAAATGCTGAGTTCTACCTTGAAAAGGGATATCCAATCAAAGCATTATTTGTATATTTATATACATTAATTAATTCTAATTTTGAGGAATGGTATCTTCAAAACAAGGATAAATCTCTTGATGATTTTGAAATGACATTTGATGCGATGGCTAAATCAGGACCATTATATGATATTGAAAAGCTTAATAACATATCTTCAGAAATGATTTATGATACTCCTCAAGAAAGAAACATTGAAAATCTTCTTGCTTGGGCAAATGAATATAACAAGCATGACTATGAAATTTTAAATTCTGATATTGACTTTGTTAAAAAGATTTTATCAACTCAAGGACCAAATTCACGTGAGCGCCGTAAGGATTTAAAGACTTATTCTGATTTTATGGATGTGTTTGGCTTCCTTTACGATGATTATTTCCAAAATATGCCACTTGATGAGCTAAATGCATTTAAGGAAAATGTACCAGCTGAAAGAATCAATAAGGTTCTTGATGCTTATATTGATTACTTTACTAATACTCCAGAGGACATTACTTTAAAGGATTTGGCTAAGAATTTAGGCTATACTGATAAGAAGAAATATAATAAGAATCCTGAGCTTTATGTAGGCTTATTTACAGAATTCTATCAAATTCTAAATTTAGCTTTATCTCATAAGGTAAACTGTATTTCTGTTGAGGACGTTATTGATGTTCTTGGAAAAGATAAGGTTATTAGTCGCTTAGGAGAGCTTAAGCAATGGATTTAAAGATACCTATTTTAAAGCTACGCGAGGCTAAGGTTTTAAGAGGTCATTATCCAATAATTGTTAAAATTCCTGCGAATTTAGGTCATATTGTTGAAAACAAAAGAGGATATTACGCTATGACGCTAACTAATGAAAATAATCTTCATTTCTATGGCCTTTCAAGCTTTACAATGAAATATCAGCCTAAGCGTGATTTTGAAATAAATCTTAAAATGTTTAAGCATTATTCATTTATGCCTATAGGGAAAAATTTAAGACAAATAATGCTAATAAATGAAAATGATTTTTTACCAGTTCAGTTTTTTGCCGGTGTTAAAACATCCTATGAGGGTGAGGCAAATGCTGCATATTTGTGTAAAAGATTTGATGAGCTAGGTATAATAGAGGTAAAAAGAGATTATGACGGAGCTAACGGAAAGAGAGCGTAAGGCTTTAATTGCCAAGTATGAGGGGAATCGTAAGAAGATTCCATTTAAGGAAAAAAAAGAAATGTATTTGAAGCAAACAGACCGTAATTATAAAGACGGAGATAGGAATTAGGTGATATGATGCAGGCAGGATTAAATTATGAACTAAAGGTTTTAAGAAAAACTGATTTAGGATATATGCTTGGTGAGGAAAATAATGATGTGTTACTTCACTTTAAGGAAGCTCATGGTGAACATAAAATGGGTGATGTGCTTAATGTATTCCTTTATTTTGATAAGAAGGGACGCTTATGTGCAACCGAAAATGAGCCTTATGTAACACTTAATAAGCCAGGCTTTGTTAAGGTATGTGATGTAATATCATCTTTAGGTGTCTTTGTAAATATTAATACGGGTAAGGATGTATTGATTTCTAAGGATTATCTTCCTTATGCTTATAATATGTGGCCAAATGTAGATGATTGCCTTTTAATCGAGCTTAAGGTTAAGAAGGATACTATTTTAGCTAAGCCTTTAAATCGCTTCGAAATTGAAGATCTTCACTCTGATGCGCAATATGAAATGAATTCCTATCAGGAGGCTTATGTTTATCGTATTGGTGAGGCAGGTATTAATTGCGTTACTAAGGATATGGTAAATGTATTTGTACATAAGTCAATGATAAGAGATACATATCATGTAGGACAAATGGTTGTAGTTAAGATTGTTTATAAAAATGAAAAGGGCTACAACGGATCATTTATTGAGCATAAAGAAAAAATGATTGATACAGATCGTGAAATTATTTTAAATTATTTAACTGTAAATGGTGGAAAGATGCACATTGATGCTAAAAGCCCAAGTGAAGAAATAGAGGCTAAGCTTCATTTATCAAGAAAAGCCTTTAAGCGTGCCTTAGGTGGACTTTATAAGGATCATATCGTTGATTTTAAGGATGGCTATACCATTAAAATAAAATAAAAAAAGTAAACTATTTAAGCTTACTTTTCTCTCTTAGAGCTACAAGAGATTCCTCAAGGCTAACAAATTTGGCTTTGTCCTTCCTTTTTTCAGGAACAGGATCGTACTTCATAGAATGAAGGGGATTACATTTTAAAATTCTTTTTAGGCTTAGAAAAGATGCATAGGGAATGCCAAAGCGTTTATAGCATTCCTTAGCATATTCTGAACAGCTAGGAATAAAACGACATTTTTTAGTCGTATGAAGGCTTTTATCCTGCTGGTAATTTTCAATTTGCTTAATAATCCATTCCTTCATACTATCACCGGTTTTATTGTAGCACGAAATTTTAAATTATAAAATGTTAAATTTATACATATAAATAAATGTATAAGCTTATAGGAGGAACTATGGAAAATTTTCATTATAATGTAGGTATTATAGGCGCTACAGGTATGGTTGGTCAAAGATTTGTAACTCTACTTGCTAATCATCCTTGGTTTCATATTAAGGCCCTAGCAGCCTCAGCATCATCTGCTGGAAAAAAATACGAGGATGCTTTAAATGGACGCTGGGCCATGGAAGGAGAAATTCCTTCATCTGTTAAGGACATGATTGTACTTGATGCGACTAAGGATGCAAGTCAAATTGCTTCAATGGTTGATTTTGTTTTCTGCGCAGTAAATATGAAAAAGGATGAAATTAAGGCCTTAGAGGAAATGTATGCTAAGCTTGAATGCCCTGTTGTATCTAACAATAGCGCCCATCGTAAGACTCCTGATGTGCCAATGATTATTCCTGAGGTTAATAGTGATCATTTAAGAATAATTGAAGCTCAAAAGAAACGCTTAGGTACTACAAGAGGCTTTATTGCGGTTAAATCTAACTGCTCACTTCAAAGCTATGTACCAGCCTTAGCACCACTATATGATTTAGGAATTACAGATGTTGCTTGTACAACATATCAGGCTATTTCTGGTGCAGGTAAGACCTTCAAAAGCTTCCCTGATATTGTAGATAACTGTATTCCTTTTATTTCTGGTGAAGAGGAAAAGTCTGAAGAGGAGCCACTTAAGATTTTTGGCCATATTGAAGGCGACAAAATTGTTAATGCTACATCTCCTTATATTACAGCTCAATGTGTAAGAGTTGCGGTATCTGATGGTCATTTAGCATGTGTTTTTGTTAAATTTAAGAATAAGCCAGCTAAAGAAGAAATTCTAAGAAGATGGAAGGAATATAAGGGTGAGCCTCAGGATTTAGAGCTTCCATCTGCACCAAGGCAGTTTTTAACCTATTTTGAGGAGGATAATCGTCCTCAAACAAAGCTAGATCGTATGCTTGAAAAGGGAATGGGAATTTCCTTAGGTAGACTTAGAGAGGATAAGATTTTTGATTATAAGTTTGTTGGATTATCTCACAATACTCTAAGAGGGGCTGCTGGTGGTGCCGTTCTACTTGCGGAGCTTTTATGTAAAAAGGGCTATATAATAGCTAAATAGAAGTTTGAGATTAGCATTTGCTAGTCTCTTTTTTTATTTTTTTCACATTTTAGGAAGAATATCATATTCTAATAAAGGAAGTGATATTATGTGTGGAATAATGTTTAAAACGAATTACTATTCTAAAACCTTACATGATTCATTTAATAAAGCCGTTAATTGTCTTGCTCATCGAGGTCCTGATGAGGAGGGTATCCTTTATACTAAGGATTATTCCTTTGGTCATAGAAGATTGTCAATCAGAGGCCTTAGTAAGGGTCTTCAGCCGATGAGTATTTTAGATGATCATTTGCTTTATAATGGTGAAATTTATAATTTTGATGAATTAAATAAAATGCTTAAAAATCCGGTGGAAAGTAGAAGCGATACGGAGCTTCTTTTAAGGCTATTAATGGAGTATAAGGAAGAAATAATTGATAAAATTATTGGTATATTCGCCTTTGTTTATGTGCATAATGATGAGGTTATTATCGCAAGAGACCATGTAGGAGTAAAGCCTTTGTATTATAGCTTTATAGATAATGATATTTTGGCTGCCTCAGAAATAAAGGCCTTACTTACCAATGGTATTAAAGCCCAAATGGGACTTGAACAAATCGCTGAGCTTGTCACCCTTGCACCATCAAATTCGCCAGGGAAAACGCTATTTAAGAATATATATGAGCTAAAGCCTGGCTATTATTTGAAATTTTCAAGGAAGGGTATGACTGAGCATCAATATTTTAAATTAAAAAGAATTAAAAATAATTTAAGCTATGAGGATAATGTATCAATGGTAAGGTATCTTCTTTTAGATTCTATTAAAAGAAATTTAGTATCGGATGTGGGTATTTCTTCCTTTTTATCCGGTGGTCTTGATAGCTCGATTGTAGCTAGTGTTGCCGAATCTTTAATTGGTCAAATTGATACCTATAGTATTGATTATGAAGGAAATAAGACTGATTTTAAGGCTAATAGCTTTGAGTCATCCCGGGATGAGGATTATGTGGGCTATTTAACTAAAAGAGGAAAATATAATCATAAATCGGTTATAATTGATACTAAAACGGTCTTTGATTATCTAAGGGTTAGTATGCATTTGCGTGATGCCCCAGGAATGGCGGATATTGATTCTTCAATGCTTTATCTTTCGAAGGAAATAGCTCTTAAGCATAAGGTATCACTATCAGGTGAGTGTGCCGATGAGCTTTTTGGAGGCTATCCTTGGTTTAAAAATAAGGATATTGAAGGTTTTCCTTGGATTAGAAATATTGAGCAAAGAATTGATTTAGTAAGGGACGATATTAAAGATAAAATAGACCTTAAGGCGTATTTAAATCGAAAATATGAGGAATGTATCAAGGAGGCTCCTTTAGGTGAGGATGATACTGATTTAGAAAAGCGAGAGCTACAGATGAATTATTTAAATCTTAAATATTTTATGACAACGCTTCTTCACCGTAAGGATTTTATGACGATGGGCTCATCTCTAGAGGTAAGGGTACCCTTTGCGGATAAAAGAATAGTGGAGTTTTGTTATAACCTACCATATGAGCAAAAGGCTCATGGTAAATTGGAAAAGCAAATTCTAAGGGACGCGATGAAGGACTATCTTCCTAAGGAAATATATGAAAGAAAGAAGAGCCCGTATCCTAAGTCGCAGTCAAAAAGCTGGCATAGGCTAATAAAGGCTGAGGTCATTAAGCTTTTAGATAAGGAAACACCTCTTGCCAAAATTTTTGATATTGATAAGCTTAGAAAAATAGCTTTAAGTGACAAGGAGCTAGATGTTCCTTGGTTTGGACAGCTGATGCGCTATGATGCATTTATGGCTTTCATTTACCAAATCCATTATTGGTTAAATGATTATAATATTGAGGTGATAATATAATGGAAGATATTAATAGTGTTGTTGATGATATAAAAAAATACTTAAAATCAGATTTAGTGTTTGGTTCTAAACTTAATATAACGGATGATTTAACTTTAATTCCTATTTATAAGGTAAAACTTTCAAAAATTGTAATTGATTCTAATTCAAAGAACTTTATTAAAGGTAATTCACATACAATTAGCTTAACTCCACTTTGCTTTATTGAAACAAATAAAGGGCGTGTTCAGGTTCATAGTTTAAATCATGAATTTGATTTAGAGGGAATGATGAAGGAGGCCCCTAGTATTTTAGGTGATATTACTAAAATATTTGATATCGAAAGTATTCTAAAAAAGAAGTCAATTAATTAAATGGCAAAGGATTTTCCTTTGTTTTATTTTTGATTTAAATAATGTATAATAAGGCTGAGGTGAAATTACTAAGCTTGAAAAAAATTATGCTAATACCTTTAATGTTGTCTTTGAAAAAAATTCATTATTCGGACATTTTTTTAAAAATATATTGTATGCTTA
>URFB01000034.1 GCA_900547045.1 uncultured Mollicutes bacterium | reverse complement strand
CATATAAAAAGAAATAATAGGAGGAAAAACTATGAATAAGAAGATAACTTTTAAAAGATTATTAGCTTTAGGTTTAGTTGGAGTAGCTTCACTTGGCGTAGTTAGCTGTGGTAAGTCAACTACAACAACACCAACTGACGTAACAAATAAGAATAATGAAACAAGACCATTTGTAATGGCTTCTCAAGAGGTAGATCAAGTATTTAGTCCATTTTATTCATCATCAACTTCAGATGCAAGCGTTGTTGGCATGACTCAAATTAGTATGCTATCAAATGATAAGGATGGTAATCCTCAAACACATAAGCAAGGTGCGAGTGTTGTTGTAGAAGATTACGAAATTGTGAAAAATACTGCAAACAATACATCTACTTATAATTTTGTTTTAAGAAATGATGTAAAATTCTCAAATGGTTCTCAACTAACTATTAAGGATGTACTATTTAATCTATATGTATATCTAGATCCTACATATAATGGTTCTGCAACTTTGTATTCAACTGATATCGTTGGTTTGAAACAATATCGTACTCAAACAGATAATGAAAATGAGCAAGATAACTTCATGGATTCATTTAATTTCCAAGCTAATCAAACAATTTACTTGATGCTTGGGAAGATATTATGGATAAAAATGCCGATATCAAGTTCACTGAGTCTTCATTTAAAGAAAAACTTCAAGAATATCAAGATGAACAAGGTGATGTTGAATCATATATGCATTTAGTTGAGGACTATACAAAGGGCTGTTCTTTATTTAAAGAGGAAATTGATAGCGATTATAAAAATGCAAAATCAACCAATCCAGAAGATATTATTTTTACTGATAAGGATAATAAAGAGCATAAAAATTTATTCTCTACTCCACAAGAAATTTTCTTATATAATGAAGGCTTTATTAAGTGGAATAGGAAGGATGGAAAGCTTGAATTTACTGCCCACTCTTCGCTTGATGAAATTAAAGCATTAACAGAAGAGCAATGCAAACAACTTGTAGTTGATTCATATATTCCTGAACGATTTGGACAGGTTATTCAATTCTTCCAAACGGCAACAGATTTAAGAACATATATTGCAAATGATTTAGCAAAAAAGTATCTTGATGAGAATATGAAATACAATAATATTTCTGGTATAAAGTATGCTAATCAAACAAGTGAAGTGACAGTAAATGGTCAAAAGTATGGTGTTCCAACAGTAGATAACGATGGAAATGTAAAGGATGGAAATCAAGTTTTATCTATTACAATTAATGGTGAGGACCCTAAGGCTATTTGGAACTTTGCATTTGCGGTAGCTCCTATGTATTATTATTCAAACAATGAACAAATTTCTAAATTTGATTACGAGAAAAACTTTGGTGTTTCTTATAATGACCAAGATTTCCGTGACAAAGTTTTAAAGGATGAGAACAAGATTTTAGTCCCTGTTGGTGCTGGTGCATATAAAGCATCATCAAAGAATGGCTCAAGTTCAGTTACTGGCGGTACTTTCTTTGATGGAACAACTATTTATTTTGAAAGAAATGAATATTTTAAGGATGGTAAAACAGGTAAGTCTGCAACTATCAAAAATATTTATTTCCGTGTAGTTCCAACTGAGGGTGTCCTTAATGCCCTATATAGTAATAGTGTTGATTATTGTGAGCCAAGTGCTAAGCCTGAAACTGTTTCAGAACTTCAACTTAAGAAAGAAGAAGGATATGAAACGGTTGATGTTAAAACTCAAGGTTATGGATATATTGGACTTAATGCTAGTAAGGTTCAGAATCTATATGTAAGACAAGCAATTATGCATTCAATTAAGGTTGATGATATTGTTTCATATTATGGTGCAACTGCAACAAGAATTAATCGTTCTATGTCTTCAGAGTCATGGGCTTATCCAAAAGGATGTACACCTTATTATCCTTATGTTGGTGATCCTATTCCAAATGACTTAGATGTTGTAAGTCCAAATTATAAAAAATATGTTGAAAGTATTGGTAAAAAGTCAGGAGAGACGATGAGTGATGATGAACAAAAAGGCTTCATTGACTACTTAATTGGTACTTTAGGTAAGGTACAAAAAGATGGTAACGGACAATATAATGGTTTAAATTATACATTTACTATTGCCGGAGCTTCTGATGACCATCCAGCTTATAATGCATTTAATACAGCTAAGACTCTCTTAAATAAATGCGGATTACAAATTACAGTAGCTAAAGACAGTCAAGCTTTAATTAAATTAACAAGTGGCTCACTTGAGGTTTGGGCTGCTGCATGGAACTCAGCTCTTGACCCAGATATGTATCAAGTTTATCATAAGGATTCAAAGGCTACTGCAATTCTTAACTGGGGTTATCCTTCAATTTTAAATAATTCTTCTAAATATTCTGAAGAGTATGCTATTATCAACAAACTTTCTGATGTAATTATGCAAGCAAGAAAGACAACAGATCAAAATCAACGTACAAATTATTATAAGATAGCTCTTGATTATGTAATGCAGCTTGCAGTTGAACTTCCTACATATCAAAGAAAAGATTTATCTGCATTCAATGGTAAGGTTGTTGAAAAGAATTCATTAAATGTTGGCGAAGAATTAACTTCTCTAAAGGGTGTTACAGCTGCAATTTGGCGTGCATCATTAGTTGCTTAATCATTAAATTATACTAAGACTTTATGTGGCTATTTAAACGTAGCCACTTTTAGCGAAAATAAAGGAGTGTGTTTTATGTTTAAATACATATTAAAACGAATTGGGATTTCAATTCTAGTTTTGTTTGGAGTTTCAGTTGTAATTTATATGATTGTAAGACTTATGCCAACCGATTTCATTGAAAATAAATATCAATCACAGCTTGCGAATGGGCAAATGACTATGGAAGATATTTATAATATGAAGGAGCCACTTGGCTTAAATGATAATTCATTTTGGGGTATCTTAAAGGGATATTGGAAATGGTTCTCTCAGGCTATTCAAGGTAATTTAGGCGACTCTTGGAAGTATAACCGTAAGGTAAGTGATGTTATTGGTGAAAATATGTGGATTTCTTTCTCAATTGCAATTATTGCAACGGCATTGCAGTTTTTAATTGCAATTCCCCTTGGAATTACCAGTGCAACTCATCAATATAGTGCAAGAGATTATATCGTTACAGTCTTAACGATGATTGGTATTTCTCTTCCAACCTATTTCTTTGGTGCTATTTTAATTAAAGTGTTCTCTGTTGACTTAGGATGGTTTCCAACCGAAGGATTAAATTCCTCAAAGGTTTTTGAAACAACCTTTGCTGGATGGTGGGCAAAATTATTTGATACAATTCATCATTTGATTTTACCTATTTTCTGTTCTGTTATCCTTTCAATTGGTGGATTAATGCGTTATACTCGTACAAATATGCTTGAGGTATTAAGCTCAGATTATATTCGTACGGCTCGAGCTAAGGGCTTAAGCGAAAAGAAGGTTATTTATAAGCATGCATTCCGTAATACTATGATTCCAATTGTTACATTGCTTGCTGGTATTTTACCATCATTATTTGGTGGTATGATGATTACTGAGGAGGTATTTGGTATTCCTGGTATCGGTAGAATGGCTTATAAGGCTTTAACTGAGGGGGACATTCCCTTTATTATGGGATATAATATGTTCCTTGCAATATTAACGGTATTGGGTACCTTATTCTCAGATATTATGTATTCTGTGGTTGATCCACGTGTTAAATTAGGAAGGTAGGTGATTTTTGTGGATGATTCTAAAATAGTTGAAGAAAATTTAGAGGATGTATCCTCAAAAGTCACGGTTGCACAAGGCGAATTTGAAGATGAAGTGATTAAAGAACAGGAAGAAACATTTAAGCAAATGAGCCCTATTCGTTTAATTTTTAGACGTTTCTTCCGTTCAAAGCTTTCAATTGTTGGACTTATACTTATTATTGTGCTATTCCTGTTTAGCTTCATTGGTCCACTCTTTTCTCCATATGGACAGGCTGAACAGGATCTTTCAACAGTTTATATTGAAACTACTCAAGCAGTTGACGTTACAGACAAAGATGGTAATGTTTTATATACTATATATGAAACTGTTACAACTAAAAGAGATATGAATATTTTAGCTGATCCATCTGGTAAGCATTGGCTTGGTACAGATGCTCAGTCATACGATGTTTTAACACGTTTAATGTATGGTGGAAGAATATCTCTTACAATTGGCTTTGTAGTAGTTATTCTAGAAACAATTATTGGTGTACTATTAGGAGGACTTGCGGGCTATTTTGGTGGCTGGGTAGATGGTCTTATTATGCGTATCGTTGATATATTTAATTGTATACCGACTCTTCCTATTTTACTTATTGCATCAATGGTTATTGATGCTTGGAAGTTAACTGATAGTGTAAAAATATATTTCATAATGATAATTATTACCATATTTAGTTGGAGCGGTACCGCTAGACTTGTACGTGGTCAAATATTGTATTTACGTGAACAAGAATATATTACAGCTACCGAGGTTATGGGGCTTCCTACTTGGAGAAGAATTTTTAAGCATTTAATTCCTAATGTTATGCCTCAATTAATTGTATCTATGACTTTAGGTCTTGGTAGTGTTATTCTTTATGAATCTACCCTTTCATATTTAGGACTTGGAGTTAGTGGAGATACCGCATCATGGGGTACAATGATTTCAACTTGTAAGGAACGTTTAATGTTAATGTATCACGTTAATGTTTGGCTTCCTGCTGGTTTAATGATTGTTCTTGCAGTACTGGGATTTAACTTTATTGGTGATGGTCTTAGAGATGCTATGGACCCTAAGAGTAAGAAGTAGGAGGTATTTGTATGAAAAAGAAAAATTCAAATTACCTTTCTAATAAAGAAAGTAAACAAATTGCTCGTTATAATGTTGAGCAAATGCGCTATTATGAAAAAGAGAAAAAGCGTAAAAAGGATTCATCTGAATATACAACCGTGATGAAAAATCCTAACAATATTATCGAAATAGATGATTTAGTTACTTGTTTCTTTACCGATAATGGAACAGTTAAATCTGTAAATCACGTTTCATTTGACCTTCCTAAGGATAAAATCATTGGTGTTGTAGGTGAATCTGGTTGTGGAAAATCTGTTACGAGCTTATCTATTATGCAGCTTGTGCAGTCTCCTCAGGGTCAAATTACCGGCGGATCAATTAGATTTAATAGTGAAGCTCTTGGCTATGATGAGGAAGGCAATAAGCTTGCTTACGATATTGCGAAAATGCCAACTCAAGAGCTTTACAATATTCGTGGAAATGATATTACAATGATTTTCCAGGAGCCTATGACAAGCTTAAATCCAGTTTTTACAATTGGAAATCAACTTGACGAGGTATCATTTATTCATAATAAAGGAATTACAAAAGAAGAAGCTAAGGCTCACAGCATTGATATGTTAAATCAAGTTGGTATTTCAATGCCTGAGCGTGTTTATAAATCATATCCTCATGAACTATCAGGAGGTATGAGACAGCGTGTAATGATTGCGATGGCTTTAGCTGGTAATCCTAAATTAATTATCGCAGATGAGCCTACTACAGCTCTAGATGTTACAATTCAAGCTCAAATTCTTGAATTATTAAAAAAGATTCAACGTGAAAAGCATTGTTCGATCATGCTTATTACTCATGATCTTGGTGTTATTGCCGAAATGGCTGATGAGGTTGTTGTAATGTATGCTGGTCGAGTTATTGAGCATGGTACAGTAAGAGAGATATTTAATAATCCTTTACATCCATATACAATCGGACTTCAAAAGAGTAAACCTCTTATTACATCTGATTCACGTGAACCATTATATTCTATTCCTGGTTCAGTACCAAGCCCAATTAATCTTCCTAATACATGCTTTTTTAAAGGTAGATGTAACAAGTGTATAAAGAAGTGTGAGGGGCCTTATCCAGGCTATACCTATGTAACCGATACTCACTATGTATCATGCTATTTATATGATAAAAAGGAGGCTTCAGCAGATGGAACAAAATAAAGAAGAAATTGTTCAAGAGGAATTAAAGCCTAATCCTGAATATATTCTTGAAGTAAAAAATCTAAAGAAGTACTTTCCGTTAAATCGTAATTTTTTTGGTAAGCCTCAAACTTATTTACGTGCTGTTGATAATGTATCATTTGGCGTAAAAAAAGGGCAAACGATTGGTGTTGTAGGTGAGTCAGGTTGTGGAAAAACGACTCTTGGACGTACTATTTTAAAGCTTTATGATTCTGATGGTGGTAAAATTTGGTTTGATGGTAAGGATTTGACTGAAATCAAAAGAAACAAGATGAACGATCTTCGTGTTGATATTCAGCTTGTATTCCAAGACCCATACTCAAGTCTTCCTCCAAGAATGACTGTTGGTAGTATTATTAGTGAGGCCGTAAAGGTTCACAATATTGTTCCTAAAGAAGAAGTACAATCCTATACTTTAAAAATTATGGAACAATGCGGTCTTCAACCTTCATATTATGATCGCTATCCACATGAATTTTCTGGTGGACAACGTCAAAGAATTTGTATTGCTCGTGCTCTTGCAGTTAAACCTAAGCTTGTTATTTGTGATGAGCCAGTAAGTGCACTAGATGTTTCTATTCAAGCACAGGTTATAAATCTTTTAAAGAAGCTTCAAAACGAAATGGATTTAACATATGTGTTTATTTCTCATGACCTTTCAGTTGTAAAATATATTACAGATCAAATTCTTGTAATGTATTTAGGAAATATGATGGAATATGGAGATACAGATGAGATTTTTGATAATCCTCTACATCCATATACTAAGGCGTTATTCTCTGCTGTACCAGTTCCGAATCCTGATGCAAAAATGGAAAGAATCATTTTAAGTGGTGATATTCCCTCACCAGCTAATCCTCCAAAGGGATGTAAATTCCATACTCGTTGTAAAGAGTGTATGAGCGTTTGTAAGATGCTTGAGCCTAAATATATTGAACATACTAAGAATCATTTTGTTGCATGTCACCTTTATAACGAAGAGGTTATGAACAATTTAACTAAGTATGATGAAGAATTAAAGCGTGAGGAGCATGAAGCTGCCGTAAAGAAGGCTTTGGAAGAGGAAATGCTTAAAGATAAAAATTGGTTCCAAAAATGGATGATCAAAAGAAAAAAATAAAACCTAAATATATCGATGATGGACATACTATTTATAATATGGATGTAGATGGTATGCCTAATAAAAGACCTAAAAACAATGAAGGTTTAGGTTTAACACGTAGGGAAAGAAGAGCAGTCATTAGAGCTGCTCTAATACACTTTTTACCCATATTATTTGGGATAATAGTGTGTTTCACTCTAGTTATGATTTTACTTTATTTTTGGCTAAAATGGTGAAAGGAGTCCGAAATGAAAATATTTAAAAAGATTAGTATTTTATCATTAACAGCTATTGGTGCTTTATTAGCTGTTAGCTGTTCAAGTAATTCTAATTCTTCGAATGATAGTAGTAATACAACAAGTGATGCAAATTCACTTCGAGTAACATTAACAGATGGCAAATTATCTGATGCGTCTCGTCAAAATATGATTAAAGCAGAATATTTAATCAAAAATGATGGCTACAAGGATTCAGATGAGGTTAGTGCTATTATTACACTTACTTCAGCTTCAATGATGGAAGTATATTCAAGCTATGGAAATACTTATGATAGTGTTTCAGATTTTTATGAAAGTCCTAAAGGTATCGTCAAAAGAAGAAATCTTGAAATTGAACAAAAGAAAATTATTAATGAATTAATTGCTGCTGGTTATTTTGATTCAGTTGAGCAAACATATACAGCGATATTAAATGGCTTTGCAGTAAAAACAACCTATGGTAAATTTAAAGAATTAGAAGAATGTAATTTAATTAAACAAGCTATTTTAGGTGATGCTTATAATTTACCTACTACAACTTTGTCAACCAATTCAAAAGCAGCAGATGCTGTTACAAATGTAGTAGATGTATATGATACCGGCATTTTTAATTCTTCAAATGTTGAATATAATGGTTAGGGAACATCTGTTGCAATTCTAGACTCGGGATTTGATTGTTCTCATACAGTATTCCAAAATCAGCCTGAAAAGGAAATGATTAGTTTAGATTTAATTAATTCAAAACTTTTAGATTTAAATGCTTCTAAGCTTACATCAAATCTAAAAGCTGAGGATTTATATTATAGTAAAAAGATTCCTTATACATATGATTATGCTGATAAGGATTACGATGTAAATCCATATGATTCTGAGCATGGTACACACGTTGCTGGTATCATTGGTGGAAAAGATAATACAATTACAGGTGTTGCGACTAACACTCAATTAGTATTAATGAAGGTATTTGCCGATACATCTGGTGGTGCTGAAACAGCTGATATTCTTGCTGCACTTAATGACGCTGTTATTTTAGGTGTTGATTGTATTAATATGTCTTTAGGTACATCTTGTGGATTTAATCGTGAGGCTGATAATGATGCAATTAATGAAACATATGATGCAGTAGAAGCAGCCGGTATTTCTTTAATTACAGCTGCAAGTAATGATTATTCATCAGGAATGGGTGGCCCTAATGGTAATACTAATAAGACTAGTAATCCTGATTCAGGTACTGTTGGTTCCCCTTCATCTTATACAAGTACTTTATCTGTAGCTTCAATTAGTGGACGTAAGAGTCCATATCTTGTTGCAAATGATTCTGATACTTTCTTCTTCTTACAATCAAGAACAATTACTAGTAAGGAGTATGACTTTATTCAAGGACTTAAGGATGCTGATTCAGAATTTGCTGCAACTGGAACTAAGACATATGAATATGTTACTATTCCAGGTACTGGTTCAAGTGCTTCTTATACAAATGTTAATGTTAAAGGTAAAATTGTACTTGTAAAGCGTGGCGATAATTCATTTGAGGATAAGGCTAAGCTTGCTAAGCGTAATGGCGCTCTTGCAATTATTATTTATAATAATGTAGAGGGTGATATCGCTATGACTATTAGTGATACGACACATATACCAGCTATTTCTATTCTTAAAGAAGATGGTTTAAAACTTGCTCAAAAATCGACTGGTACTATTACAGTATCTGATAAATATTTAGCAGGTCCATTTATGTCAGATTTCTCAAGCTGGGGTCCTACTCCATCTTTAGAGTTAAAACCAGAAATTACTGCTCATGGTGGAGAAATTTTATCAAGTATTCCTGGTGGTGGATATGACAAGATGAGTGGTACATCAATGGCATCACCTAATATGTGTGGTATTGTTGTGCTTATTCGTCAGTACTTAAAGGAAAAATATCCTAATATTACAAGTACTGAGCTTCAAAATCTTACAAATTCTTTATTAATGTCAACTGCTACAATTGCTTTAAATGAAGAGGGTAATCCTTATGCACCTCGTAAACAAGGGGCAGGGCTTGCTAATTTAGCTAACGCAACTAAATCAAATGCGTATATTTCAGTTGAAAAAAGTACTAAGCCTAAAATTGAACTAGGTGATGATAAGAATCGCACAGGTTCTTATGAAATAAAATATACAATTAATAATATTTCAAATAAGGCTTTAGAATATACTTTGGATTTAGATGTAATGACAGAGAGTGTATCTTCATCTGATTCAAATTATGTTGCTGAAAAATCATATATGCTTGATAATACATTTAAAGTGTATGTTAATAATGTTGAGGTAACTAATAAGAAAGTTACGGTTC
>URFB01000033.1 GCA_900547045.1 uncultured Mollicutes bacterium | reverse complement strand
TAGGCCTTTTTACCTTTGGTGGAGGCTATGCAATGATTCCTCTTATTAAAGATATAATGATTACTAAATATCAATGGATTACAGATGATGAGCTTTTAGATGTTATTGCAATTGCGGAATCTACACCAGGTCCTATTGCGATTAATCTTGCAACCTATATAGGATATAAGAGACATAAAATTTTAGGTAGTATTTTTGCAACGCTTGGGGTTGTTATTCCCTCATTGATAATCATTTATATTATTTCTCTTTTCTTTAAGCAATTTATGACTTTTAAGTATGTAAAATACGCCTTCGTTGGTATCAAATGTGCTGTTTCAATGCTGATTATTAAGGCTGCCATAAATATGTTTAAATCTTCAACGAAGAATGTATTTTCAATTCTTAGCTTTATGGTTGTTTTTGTAGCGATGATTTTATTTGAGCTTTTCAATATCAATTTTTCTTCGATATATTTTATTGTCATAGGAGGAATTTTGGGAATTGTTGTTTATTCACTTATTGAAAGGAGGAAGGATCTATGATTTGGTTTAGATTATTTTTTGAATTCTTTAAAATAGGTCTTTTCACCTTTGGTGGAGGCTATGCAATGATTCCTCTTATTAAAGAAGCAGTATTAAAATATAATTGGCTAAGTGAAGAGTTGTTTTATGATTTTATTGGTATATGTGAATCAACACCCGGTCCAATTGCAGTTAATTTTGCAACCTTTGTAGGGGCATCCCAAAAGGGCTTTTTAGGTTCCTTAGTAGCTACTTTTGGCGTAATAATTGCACCATTCGTTATTATTGTTTTAATCGCATCAATCTTAAATCATTTTATGGATAATAAATATGTTGAGAGATTTTTAAAAGGATTGAAGCCTGTAATTATAGGTCTCATTTTATCTTCTGGTATCATTCTTTTAGCTAAGGCCTTGGGGTATCAAAGCCTAAAAGTATTTAATTTTAGCTTTGAGGCTTTAATTATAATAACAGCTTTGTATTTAATTAGCTTCTTATATAAGTTTTTTTTAAAGAAAAATATAAATTCAATTGCATTTATTTTGATTTCAGCAGGCCTTGGTATTTTGGTTTGTACTTTGTTTAATTAAAATAATATTTGATTTACTTTTTTGATTATTTGTGTTTTCCCAAAATTAAATAAGACCATAACATGAGAAAAAAATCCAACTAAGTTTCATTGAAAATAGTTGGATTTTATGCTTTAAATATAAGGAAAAAATATCCATTGTGCCTTTTTAAATTTTACTTTAGTCCAACTTTAGATGTACTTTTCATTTTTAAAATCCCAAGGGATATTATTACAATTCAATATATAATGTCAATTTAAATTTTACAACTTACATCTTTTGTTTATTTCTTCAATTACATTATATAGGATTTAAAACAATTTTTGTTTATTAACATAAAATATGGTTAATGGTCTAATATGTATTGTACACTAACAAAAAAGGAAAACGGTTCAATTGAGCTAATTTTAAAGGATGGCGTTTTAACGGTTAGTGATACAGAAATTGGTATTAAGGATGATGATAAATCGCGTATTTTTGAAAGATTTTACCGAATTGATACGGGCAGAAGTAAAAAGTCGGGTGGTACGATAAAATATATTTTAAATAAAAAGGTATGAAATCACCAAATTGGATATACTATAATTGTAAATCTAATGGAGTGATTTTTTTATGTCTAATGAATCTAAAAGTAAATTAAATATTGCCCTTTTTGCCTTCAACAATGCCGCGACAAACTGCTATATGATATTATTAAATATTGCCTCATATTATACCTTTGGTAAGGCAGGCATGATTATGTCAATATTGCTAAATATTATTACGGTTATGCGTATTTTAGATGGAATTACGGACCCCTTTATTGGTACTTTAATTGATAAAACAGAAACGCGTTTTGGAAAATACCGTCCCTTTATGCTAATAGGACAGCTTACTATGCTTGGATCGGTTTTAATTTTATATACTCTTGTAAATAAAATTTCCATTAAGCCTCTTGCTTATTTAGCTTTTATTTTCGTTTATGCAGTTTATGTTTTAGGCTATACCTGCCAAACGGCTACGACTAAGGCTGGTCAAACAATTTTAACCCATAATCCTAAAATTAGACCTCTAATGGCTTTATTTGATACAATTTATTCAACAATTATCTTTACATCATTTGGGGTTATTTTACCGCTTTTAGCTAAAAGATATGGTGACCTTGCTAATCAAAACGTTTTTAATATGATGATGCTTATTTATATGCCTTTATCCTTGCTATTTACAGTACTTGCCGTTATAGGAATTAAGGATCATGATAATTCTAAATATTTCTTGAAAAACAAGGAAAAAATTAAATTTTCTGATTTTATTGGTGTTTTAAGGCATAATAAGCCTTTAAGGCTTTTAATTTTCTCAGCGGCATCTGATAAGCTTGCCCAAACAGTATCCGGTCATACACTTCTTACAACATTACTATTTAGTGTAATTTTAAACAATTATACCCTATCATCCTATCTTTCAATTGGTGTTAGTATTGCAACAATTTTAGTGATTTTCCTAACAACTAAAATTGCCTCCTCCAAGGGACAAAGAAAGGCCTTTGTTTTTTCATCAGCCTTTGCCTTAGCCTCTGCCCTTTTTTTAACTATTGTTATGCTAATTATAAATCCTAAGGGAGCAAGGCTATCTGCCCTTTCATTTAAGGGAATTATATTTTCCATTAGCTTTATTTTAATGCGCGCGGGTATGACCCTCGCCCAAGGAATGGTAATTCCTATGATTGCTGACTGCTCAGATTATGAGGCCTATAAATATAATAAAAGTATTCCTGGATTGATTGGTACCTTATTTTCATTTGTTGATAAATTAGTATCCTCCCTAGGTACCTCAATATTATCAATAATGCTACTGTTTGCGATTGGAAATGAATCACTTGATGTTACAACTAGCTATCAGGCAAGCCTTTTTGTTGTCTTTTTAATTGGAGGAGAATTATTCCCTATTGTGGGCTTTATCATAAATTTAATTTTAATGAGAAATTATGAGCTTACCCAAAATAAAATGCTAGAAATCTCACAGGCTTTAAAAAAGCGTCTTGAGGAAAAAAATTAAAGCTAAGTATTCTTGGCTTTTTTTTGTTTCTAAACAATAATATATATGCTATAATTTTAATAAATGGTAGGTGTTAAAATGGATAAAAGAAATTACTTAGCATGCGATGAGCTTAAAATGTCATCATTAGCTGCTTTATATGCTAATAATAAAGAGGCTCTTGATACATTAGAATATAATATTAATTGTCTTGTACAAACTGAAGCGCCAATTGCCTTAAGTCTTTTTAATAAAAAAATAAGAGAAACACTTGGGGTTAAGAAAATTAGTCAAAATGCCTTTGAAATTATAGAAGCATGCTTGAATAAATTAGGCTTTACGATTGAAAAGAATGATTTTGATCCGATTATTTGGCCTGAGTTTGGACCATATGAAATGAAATTTTTTAGAGAAAATAGTGGAAGAACCCTTTATCAAATTGAAAAAAGTGAGCTAAGAATCTTAATAAATGAGCTAAAGAAGAAGACTGATGATAAAAATCAGCTTTATCATGAGGTTTTAAAGTATTTAGGCTATGAGGTTTTAACCCAAAAGGCCTTAGATTATTTAAATTATGTAATGGCGTAAAATAAGCTTTGTAAACAAAAAATAACAATAAATGGGATATTAATTTGAAATACACAAATATTTATGATAAAATTAAATAAGGACGTTAATGGAAGTGATTAGATGTATACTATAAATTCATTTTGCAATGTTGATATTTTTAAGAATAAAGGTTTAGATATAATTCTAGATGATTTAACCAAGGTTGTTAGTAGACCCTATATCATATCATTAGTTAAGGATTTAATTGATAAAAAGCTTCCGTTTTCAATGCTAATGCTTGACGTTGATAATTTTAAGCAGATTAATGACCGATTTGGCCATTTAACAGGCGATGAGGTATTATCGATTATTGGCGATAGACTAATAGAGCATGTTGGCGATTCAGGCTTCGTTGGCAGATACGGTGGTGATGAATTCCTTATTATTTTTAATAGTCAATATTCCTATGATAAATTATGGGCAAAAATTAGAGCACTTTTAAATGAATGCTTCCGTAAGGAAATTGTAACTCTTGAAAATAAAATTTACGTAACTGCTACAGTCGGTTCGGTAAGCTTCCCTTATGATGGAAATAATTATAATGATTTATTTATGAATGCGGATAAGGCTTTATACCGCGGTAAGCAAAAGGGTAGAAATTGCTTTATTATTTATAATAGAGCTTTGCATAATAAAATTGATGTCCATGCCATTCATCAAATGACTTTATTTGAAATGATGAATAAGCTTTTTGATTCGTTTGATTCATCCACTAATATAAAAGTCTCAATTGTAGCTGCATTTAAGTTTTTATGTGATTTTGTAAGAATAACGAATGTTAATTTTATTACTAAGGATAATGAAACAATTTCCTATGCCGTAAAGGATGAGCTTAAAATTAGCTATGATATTTTAAACGAAACCTATCAAGAGGTAAATTCACAAAGAATTAAGGTTGTTAATGATTATTGCGAGCTTCAAAATCAGTATGAGCAATTATTTGAGCTTTGTGAGAAGGAAACCATTAAAGCCTTTAATTTATTGTTAGTAAGCTCAAATTCAAATGAATTTGGATATATTATCTTTATTGATCATGAAAGAAAACGTATATGGCAGCCTGATGAGATTGCTTTATTCGTATATTTTGCAAGATTGCTAAGCTTAAATCTTGAAATTCTAAAGCTAAAGAACTAAACTAAAATAAAGACTAGCAATAGCCTTTATTTTTTTGAGAAAGGTAGGTGATACTAGTTGGAAATTAAGGGTGCTATTTATAGCGTAGATATAAAAAGTAAAACAATTGCGATTATAAAGAATCATAAGCTTAAATTTTTTTATTTTCAAAACAATTTAATGAAAAGGTTTAAAAAATATCTTTACAAAGGAAATTTTATTAAGCTTGTTGCGGAGGATACAATTGAGGATAGAACGAATTCTAATTCGCATCTTGTTATTTATGTAAGTGAGATTTTTATACCAACAAAATATGGCGTTAAATATTTATATGACAAGAAGATTCTAAATAAAAGCCTAATTGAATTTTTTGATTCGCTTGATTATAAGCTTTTCTTAGATATTGAAATGACAATGCCAGGTTTTAATCCTAATCCGGATTTTGTACCCGAAATAATTCAAGCGGGCTTCTTTATTGTTGATAAAGCAGGAAATATTGTAGAAAAATATAATTATCATGTAAGACCAACTAAGTTTCATCGTATCAACAGAAGAACTAGAAATTTCCTTCATATTGATGGGGCAGTAGTTAAAAATGCTATTTCTTATTATAAGTTTTATAATAAATTTAAGCAAATTTTGCTTAAATACCATCCTGCTATTTTAACCTTCGGTAAAAATGACCGACTATTTCTTGAAAGGTCATATGTGGTTAATTCCTTACCTTCCCTTAGGTATATATCACGCTTTATTAATTTAAGTCAATTAATTAAAAATTATTATGAGCTTAAGGTTGATCCAGGTCTATTTTCCTTATATGAGGAATATACTGGTATTAGAAATCTTCAAACTCATGATGCTTTAGAGGATGCCTTAGTAACATTTGATGTGTATAATTTCTTTATAGCTGACATGAAAAAGAATTCGAAGATTCATGAGGGGGCGTTAATACGAAAATAGGCTTAATCGATAGCGGTATGGGAGGCTATGCCTTCCTTAAGGGTATTTCTAAAAAAGAAAATGAATATATATTAATAATGGATCGGGCTTTTTTTCCATATGGAGCAAAAGAACCCGATTTTTTAATTAAAAGATGTCTTTTTTTATGCTGGTATTTAAAAAAAAGAAAGGTTGATTTAATCATTTTAGCCTGTAATACACTATCAGTGGTTACACTTAGTGAGGTTAGATTGAGGCTTAATGTTCAAGTTATAGGTGTGATAGAGCTTTTTGATATGAAAAAATATCAAAATACCTTATTTATTGGTACCCAAAATACAGTGAATTATTTAAAGCCTTTATATCCTAATATCGATTTTTTAGCTACACCTGAGCTAATTGAATATATTGAGCATAAGGATTTTAGAGCTATTAAGGCTTATATAAATAAAAAAAGGAATCTTTTTGATTCCTATTCTAATATTTTACTTGGCTGTACACATTTTATTTTAATTAAGCATTTAATTAAAAATGCCATCGCTCAGGATGACTTATTTAACATTAAAATGCTTAAGGGCATAGGCAACGCCTGATTCATCATTTGATTTTGTTATAAAATCAGCATAAGGATCAAGGCCCTTAAATCTATTTTCCATTAAAACCGCTGTACCGGCCTCAATAAGCATTGATTTGTCGTTATCGGCATCCCCAATAGCCATCGTATTTTCCATTTCAATATTTAAATAGCTGGCTAATTCATTAAGACCCAGGCCCTTATTGGTTTTAGGGTTTTGAAATTCAAGAAAGATTTTAGATGAACGCGAAACGTTCATTTTTTCCTTTATGCTTGCAGGAATTTGGGGAAAAATTCGGTCAAGATTTTCCTCGGCAGATACAATCATGCATTTTATAAATTCAAGTGAAGAATCAAGAAAATCAATATCAACAACATTAGCATTGATATGATTGATTTTTTCCTCAACAGCAGTATAAGGATTTTTCTCGTTTGTGATAAGCTCACCATCTGCTAAGAAGGCATGGAAGTTAAGATTATTTTTTCTTGCATAGTCATAAACCTCCTTAATATATGAATAAGGAATGGTTTCCTTGGCAATTGTTTTATGACTACTATTTTCAACAATAACCGCTCCGTTATAGCAAATGCTATAGCAATTTTTTTTATTTAGTCCTAATTGCTCGTTTATGCTTTTAATACCATCTAGGGGACGTCCAGTAGCTACTACAAAAAGGGCATCCTTAAGGTCTTTAATTGTATCGATATTTTCCTTTGTTATTTCTTTTTTTGCATTTAGAAGGGTTCCATCTAAATCACAAGCTATAAGCTTTATACATTTCATAAAATCACCATGATTATTATATCATATTAGAAAAAATTGTCTTTATATTTTTTTATTTCTTACTAATACTATGCTTGGAGATGAATAAATGAAAAGGATTTTTATAATATTCATAGCGCTTTTAGCACTTTTTATAACTAAAAATACCTTTGCTTGTGAATATATATATGTTTCAGGCTCCTCAATTGGCTTAAAGCTTAATACTAATGTAGAGGTATTAGGGACCTTTGGTGTAAATACTGAAAGTGAGGTCCTAAAGCCTTGGGATAATTTAATTTATGAGCATGATATCCTAAAGGAAATTAATAACGAGCAAATTTCTTCAGCGAGCTTTTTAGAATCGAAAATTCAATCCTCAAAGGGTCATGATGTAAATATTTTATTAAGCAGAAAAAACGAAGAGCATAGGGTAAGACTTAAGCCTGTGAAAACCGATGATGGCTATTCTCTTGGACTTTATATTAAGGATTGCGATTTAGGCATTGGTACGCTAACATTTTGTAATGAGGAGGGTCACTTTGCATCCCTGGGTCATAAAATGGTCGATAAGGAAATAAATGGCGGCGAGCTTTATTACTCTAATGTTAGTGGTATTGTTAAGCCAAGAGGAAGCACACCTGGTGAAAAGCGGGCAAGCTTTGATAAAAAGGTTATTGGCTCAGTTTCTTCAAATACCAATATTGGTGTATATGGGTCTATCAATAAAGAAGAAATGGCTAAAATGGAAAAAATGCAGCTAGGAAAACGAGAAGAGGCTCATAAGGGCCGTGCCTATATTTTAACCTGTGTAAATAGTAATACGATTGAAAGCTTTGAGGTTGAAATTAAGGAATGCTTAAATCAAAAGGATACTGAAGAAAAGGGTATAAGGCTTCAAATTACCGATGATAATCTAAAGCGTATCGCTGGTGGTATTGTCCAGGGTATGAGTGGCTCCCCAATTATTCAGGATGGAAAGCTTATAGGCGCCTTAAGCCATGTATCAATTAAAAATCCCCTTGAGGGCTATGGTTGCTATGCTGAATTTATGTATAATTGCTTATAAAAAAATCATCAGTTATATAACTGATGATACTTTTAATTTATTTATAATTTAATGAGAGCAAGAACAAGTGCGAAAACAATTCCGGCAACCATTGAAATACATAAAACCCAAATAAGAATACGTCCCCAAATTGAATTAATAGGATTAACATATCCTTTATTCTTTTTTTGCTCAGCCTTCAATTGCTTCTTAAGCTCACGTTCCTTTTGCTCAGCCTTTAATGCCTTTTGCTCATCATATAATTCTTTTTTTGATTTGCCTTCGTTTAGATTTTCAGCCATAAAATTCACCTTTTCGTATTTAAATTTTTTGAAATTTTCAAATGTATGCTATAATTATATAATAAAAGCGTAAAAAAAGAAAGGGTGTTTTTTTAATGGATGATAAAAAAAGCTTAAAAATTATCTTTCATATTGATATGAATATGTTTTTTTGCTCCGTCGCTGTTATAAAAAATCCTTCCTTAAAGGGCAAGGCCTTTGCGATAGGTAGAGAAAATACCACAAAGGGTGTTATTTCAACTGCTTCCTATGAGGCTAGAAAATATGGTATCCATTCAGCTATGAGCTTGTCTGAGGCCTTCAGCATAAAGCCTGACTTAATTGTGGTTGAATCTGATTTTGAAATGATTAAATTTTATCATAACAAATTTATTAATTTGATAAAGGAATATTCTCGCCTTGTTGAGGTCGCTTCAATTGATGAGTGCTATGCAGATATGACCGACATTTCTAAATTTAGACATCCTATTGATGTTGCTAAGGAAATACAGTATCGTTTAGTTCACGAATATAGGCTTCCTTGTTCAATTGGTATCGCACCAACGCTCTTTTTAGCTAAAATGGCTTCTGATATGAAAAAGCCCTTGGGGCTTGTGGTCTTAAGGAAAAGAGATAAGGAGGAGCTTCTTTATAATTTAAGCGTTAAGGATATTTATGGAGTGGGTAAAAAAACCTGGCCTAGATTAATTGATAATGGGATTTTAACAATTAGAGATTTTGATAACCCTGCCAATAAGGATAAAATTATTTCCCTTGTTGGTGAAAACACCTATCAGTATGTAATTGACGCAATTAACGGAAGAAGCTCAAATGATGTCGTTCCGCAAAGATTTGCTAAAAATGAATCAATTTCGGAATCTCAAACCTATGATGCCTATTTAATTAGTGAAACGGATATTTTAGTTGAAATGAGAAAAATGACTAGAAGCCTGATTTCTAGAATTGTTAATAAAAATCTAATGACTAAAACCATTACAATTACCCTAAGAAATAAGGATTTTAAAACCTTCACGCGTTCTAAAACAATTAATTATACAAATGATTTTTATGAAATATTTGATCTTGTTTGTGATTTAGTTGAGGAAAATTATAAGGGTGAAGAAATTAGACTTGTGGGAGTCGGATTTTCTAATTTAAAGGATAAGGATGAGGTTTTAGCCGAGGAATATAATTTGTTTACCTATGAGTCAATCATTGAACGTGAGGCTAATCTTAAAAAGCTTATTTTGAAAACTAACCTGGAGTCAGTAGAAAACTACCGTTGATAACGTTATAATCTTAAATGAAGTTAAATATTAGGGTGGAAC